>JAEORY010000467.1 GCA_016840645.1 Candidatus Borrarchaeota archaeon
CCATCAGCATATTTCAATGCTAACAAATTTCGCTCTGCGTAAGCAAGATCTCTCTCTTCCTCGGCAGTTAGACTACTATTCCACACTGGTATTTTCATAGCTTTACACCTGTCGCTGTTGATCTCTCACACGAGAAATCCAATAATAGTTATCACCACGGTTTAGGCAGAGTGCTTTACCCTTTGTAGGTGCTGTAGTATCTCGATATGACCACCATTTCAAATGAATCGATTCTTTATTCTTCTCCTTGTCTTTGTTCTTATCCTTGTCCTTACTCTTACTTGATGTTTTATCATCAACACTGATTAATGCAGCAACACACTCACTTAAATATTTGAAATTAAGGTTAAGCATATCCGTAGGATCATAAGCCAAAGAATCCGTATTAAACTCGATGTTGTCTAAGGCTATTTGTACATCTTTTGCTTTGGAAGTATTAATAGTAAAAATTCCTACACCATTTTCCACAGTCAATCTAATAATTGGCATGTCTTCTTTTGTAAAAAGATGGGCCGATGATGTAAATGGGGAAATTTCAGTTAAAGCTTTTTGTAATGCTTCTGGTGATGCTTGAAGAGAGAAGGCTGGGAATTTGGATGTTGTTAATACTAACTCTTCAAGATCAAAATTAACTTCTTGTATAATGTTTGGGAACCACACATCGATTTGCCCATGACTTAATCGCCAATAATCTTTTGCAATGCCAAAATGAAATACAGGACTGACATCCAAAGATAAGGCATGAAGTACAGCTTGGAGAGGTTTAGGTCGGACATAATAATTGAACTCGTCTTTAAAAGGAGTTGTCATTGGAATCGTAAAAGACGCAGCAGCTACCCTATCCTTAGAGACAAACATAATTCGATCTGATGTACTACCATCTTCCGAACCTTTTTTATTATAAATCCGAACAGGTCTTTTCGCAGCTTCTTGAGCATTATGATGTGTCCCGTAATTATGAGCGGCTAGAGCAGATAAAAACGCTGAGACCGAAAATTGTTGATTCAGCTCAACGGATTCTACTTCTGGTCTTGCACTCTCAATTTCCTTCTCGATGTCGGCATGAGAAAGAATCAACTTACCTTTGAGTTGACCACTACAAAACTCTAAAGTATTTCCTTCCTTGCTTTTCCCTAATGTGATTTGGATTGTTTTGCCAGAAAACTTTAAAGACGCTAATGAGCTTAAATCCACCGACCGAGTAAGATCGCTATCAGCCTCTCCCTCAAAAGCGACATCTTCGAAGACATAGGTTAAGAAGGAACCATTCAAGCTGAACTCCAACTTTAAATGTTTGTCTTCAGGTAATGCCCGTAACAAACATATGCTGTGAGCAGTGATCCTTGCATTCGCAGAACAGTCAGCAACTGTTTTAACCAAATTCATTACAGTTTTAAATTCTTTTGTATCAATTGTAAACTTCATATTACACCGTATCCTCTACTATTAAAATGTCACTTAATAACGATTCATTACTAGCCCTAACTTCCAATTTAGAAAAATCCGCTGGAATCGCATCTTCTGCAGAAAATAATAAATCGGTTGTTTTCGCAGGTGGTCGCTCATCTTCTGTTTTTTTCTCTTCGTCTTTTGTTTTCTCAGAATCCCCCTCATTACTAATATTATTTACAACTTGGTTGGCTTCTTCGAATTTTTTCATTTCAGTTTCGATAAACTTCTGTTTGTCATACTCTTTAGATGCGGTAGGCTCTGGTTTCAACCCAAGAGCCTGACATTGAGTCTCAAGACGTTTTAACTCATCGGCTGTAGGCCAAACAGTTCTATCTATCTGAGTTTTATCTCTAAATTGCGCTATGTCAAAACGTTCCACGAGATCCCATGTGTAGATAGGAGCATTTCGAGCTTTCATCTGTTTTATAGAAAGAATTCTAGTATTTATAGCTGTGTCATCGCGTATCCAACCCATGACAAAGTTTGCATGGTCTTTGATGGCTTTTGAATACCGAAGTTCATAGGTATCGTTAAGCTGACATAACAAAATAACAACGCAGTTTAATTTATTTGCAAGAAGTTTAGCGTCACGAGAGATGTCGCCCAATTGCTGCCATTGAGCATCTTGAGTACCCGATGAAGAACCGAGAAGGTTAATATAGTCTAAAAGTAGGATATCAGGTTTCATACTTCTTGCGCGAAACCCAATTTCTGGAACAGTCGTTTCTTGTTTTGGACATATTATATGATAATTGTTACCCTTATCATAACCTGCAAGAGAAAATTCTCGCCAAGCTGCAGTTACTCGATCAGTTTCAGCAGGAGTAAGCTGGTTGTTTTGAAGCCTGTTCATATCCACTTCAGCGATATTTGATAGAACTCGGATAAGCACTTCGTCAGATGTCATCTCATAACTAGCAAGGACTGTATTATAGCCTAGTAGATATTGACGGATGAGCATATTGACGGCCATTAAGCTTTTGCCTCCGCCAGAATTAGCTGAAATTATTACCAAATTTGTTCTATGGAATCCTCCCGTCCGTCGATCAAATTCCTCAAAACCTGATCTTATTTTAGCTTCTTCAAACGAACCATTCACAATTCGGTTAAAGGCATCTTCTGCCGCTTGATTGTAGTTCCTTCCTGTGGTGATTTGATCTAAAAGCTCTTCGTCTTCCATTCCAAAAAGAGATTGCCCAAGCTGATCAGAAACATGTTTGATCAACTGAGTCGGTTCTTCGGAATTCAAAAGATCCTTAGACGCTTTGTGTGTGGCTTGGTATAACGCTCGTGTTTTGGCTAAAGAAAGCAGACCTTGAATTAGAATATCAAAGTCTCCTTGACTGTCTACGACAACAACTGGAGCTTCTTCATCATCTTCATCACTTTCAAGAGCTTGTTTAAATGTCTGTCGAACAGATGATGATAACTTGGAATCAGACAGAACAAAGTCTAACGTAGGTAATTCAAAAGTTTTTGACTCGTCCATTAATGTCTTCAGACGAGTAAATATAGCCTTCGTTGCTGCGTGATGGAAAAATTCAGGCTTGCAAGCTGAGTAAACCTTTGCCGCCCATTCTGACGTAGGTGTCAGAATGGTTTTGATCGCTTGCAATTCTAAGTCTATATTCCAAAAGCCTAGAGGAGGCTGTTGTTGCTGTCCTCCGTTTGGATTGTCAGATTCTCGCTTACTGCTAGTATTAACTACCGTGTAAACCATATACTAAATCCCAATTGTTGGTTTTTCTTTTTTTGGTTTTTTTGTTTTATTTTTAATAGCGTCGGTTGTTTTTTCTAATGAAGTGTCAAAATTAAAAAAGTAAGACACATGTGTAATATTTATTTTTAATTGTGTAAGCATCTCTCCTAAATCTGGAGTAGATGTTAATAAAATTCTAGTGTAGTTTCTAAATGAAAATAAAAATTGTATTGCTTTAGTATACTCATATTCACTAGAGTGATCAGTGACAGGACCATAAATAAGTAGATGCTCTGGTTTAAGATGATACCCTCGTGTAAAATCAAGCTGCATGGTTTCTAAAAAATTAACTTCAATATTCCGAATAGGAGTCTTACCTATTATTACACGATGGGCCAAAGAACAAAGAAGATGATTTATAAAACCGACCGGGCCTGGGTATGGATCTTTTTCATTGCCGTTAAAAATAAAATAAGGAGCGTTGACAACGATTATCCCTGTGGGATCACACCAAAGTAATCCCGAATCTAAAAGTTCTAAAGCATCTTGAAATTGTTCGTCAGTCGTTTTTTTTACTCTGTTACCGTCTTGTACTAGAGACAACCTATGAAACTTATGTACATCATATTGTTCATGCTTATCCGAAGTAAAATCGACTGTAGCAAATTTAAGAAACTGTTTTCCCACCCCGTAGACT
>JAEORY010000468.1 GCA_016840645.1 Candidatus Borrarchaeota archaeon
ATGAATGTTGGCGCATACACAAACAAGGAGTTTGAGTTAAGGTCTGCTGACGGAAATTCAATATCATACATGAGGCAAGATGATACCACAGACGGTATTATATTCACTGTACCTACAGGTAAAAGAGTAGAGTCTAACGGTGACATTGTGGCCTATGGTGATGGATCAAGCCCTGGTGGAAGCTGGTGGGACGATCTTCCGATAGCAAGCGCAGTACAGCTTGGTGGTGTAAAGATAGGATCAGGAATCTCTGTTGCTGGTGACGGTACTATATCTGTTAGTGCTGCTGCTGCATTTGATGATCTTACTGATACGCCAGCGACAAAGGTTGCCAGTAAACTTGTTGCTGTAAACTCAGGTGGAACAGCGCTAGAATATGTTGACTTCCCTGTAAGTGCAGTATGGGGAAACATTACTGGAACACTATCTAACCAAACAGACCTTCAAAATGAATTAGACGGAAAGGCCGACGACTCAGACCTTAACAATTATGTTCTTAAGGCCGGAGATACAATGTCTGGAAAGTTGGCTATTTCCGTAAATACACCTACTGATTATATATCCCATTTAACTCAAGCTAATACATCTGGATATGGCTTAAGGGTTGATACAGCTAACACTGGGTCAAGTAGTGCTTTTTATTTGCATAACACGACCAACGCACAGCAGTTGTTTAAAATTCAGGGCGATGGTAAGGTGGCTATTGGCAGTGGAACATCGGCATATAAATTTCAGATGTTTGAAGAAGCTGGTGGTAGGGCGAGATTTGAGTTTAATTCATCTGCTCACACAATTAGCTTGGTTGACTATATAGCTGGCCCTGCCGTTTATAGTAATAAAACGGGAATTTACATTTCTGGAAAAGATGCACTTTGGATGAGTGAAAAGTACGACCAATATTGGGTAACAAGAACCGATGCTGGTACATATACCGAAAGAATGAGATTAGACCATGAAACTGGTAATTTAGGTATAGCTACTACAAGTCCAGATTATAAGCTTGATGTTAATGGAAGTATGCAACTTGCAAACGGCCATTATTATAGAATTAAAAATGCAAGTGGAACTTCATGCAGGCTTGCAGGAATGACAAGTGGAAATGGAATCTATATGGGTGGAGTTGATACCGCACACACGGGGAATGTTTACTTAAGGGCTGGAGGTAGCGACAAGCTTATCATAGAACAAGATGGAACTACTACTCTTAAGGGTAATACATATGTTCAGAACGGGTCGAGCGGATATGTTGGTTCATATGAAAATTCAAACGAATATACACGAGTATTACCGTATGGTTTAACTGGATATAGGTCTGCTATCTATTTGAGAAATTCTAAGATTGATGGAGACGTATTTCTCGATACAACTAACACAGAGGGAACAACGGTAAGAAGGATTGGATTGAAGGGGGAGGATGATAATGTAAGGTTCTATAATCATAATGGGGCAGAAAAGTTTAGTATAAGACCTACTACTGGAACTTACGGAAGCCTTGAGATTGATGGTGGAGCTACAGGAGGTTGGGAAGGATTTTCTATTGGTGGAAGAGCTGTTTTTATGCACAACAATTCAACTTCCTTCGGACTATTTGATGATGTGAATAGTCATTGGGCGCTATTTGCTACAATGGGTGGTTCTGTGCAATTAAGATATGCTGGAACTACAAAGATAGAAACAGCTGGCACTGGGGCAGAGATAACTGGTACACTTACTTCTACTGGTGATGTCATAGCATACGCAACATAAAAATAAAAAACAATGGCAGTATTATCATACGGAGATAACAACATAAAGATGAGTGACCTAAGAACAACATTAGGTGAAACATCATGGAACTTATCAAACATAATAAAGAGCAACAACTGGAATAAATGGTCCTTTTATAGGGGAAAAAAGATAAGGGCAAACTCAACAACACAGCTTGTTGAATTATTCGACGACGGAGGACCGTACAGGCTTGGTGACGCAAGAAGGTACGATCATAATTCAGAAGAACCAGACGCGGCATACGGAGGAACACTAAATATCGGTGGACCAGGATCATATACGTACAACACGGATATGCGAATGCAAAACCTCAATGTAAAAGAACTGGAATACAATGACTCTGTTACTCCCGGTGTTTATTCAGCAATAATAATTGACGCATACGGATCATCATCAAACAGGGCTTCTGAAACTTCCAGGAAATATAGGTGGGTTTTTGATACATTGTTCGACACAATAACTCCACCAGTAAACCATTCAGTTGACTTAATGGGTATAACACAGTATCCTCAATTGATACAGTCATTAGCACTGTCGGGAATCTCATCATCTGATGCGGGAAGCACACTTTATTTAACTACATCACTTGGCGAGAAGACAGGAACAAACACTGGTGTTATTGGAGTTAGGCTAGATAACCCGTACTCAGAACTGTACTTAAATCAATTATCTCTACCAAGAGTAACTGGCGGAACATTAGTTGGAGAAGCTGGTGATTACAGGACACTACATAGGTTATCGAGCGGTGCGGCTTGTGCGCCAAACGTAACAACAGACCTTGCTGTTGGATCGTCAACAAACATATTCTCTTACTGTACTCCATGGAAAGATGGTAGTGGATTAGGTGATAAATACTTGACCTGTACCGGAACCGTAGAAATACAGCTATGGAAGAATGGAACAAAGATTGAGACACTATATTCCGGATCATTAACAGGTACGGATAAGTTCGTTACCACAACAGCAGACACAGACTATGGTGATTCGTTTGAGATCAGACATGAATTGATTAGCGGATCATGGGTTGAGAACAACTGCTAAATATGTGGTTGTACTGATCTGTGGTAATACCATAAATCAATTAAAAATTACTATATTGCAATCAAATGGAAAACTTCAAATTAGAGCTACGGGTCAGCTTAGAGCCGGATGTAGCAATAGCAATTAGGAAATATTTAGGATCAGTTCCTTCAGATCAAATAGGGCTTGCGAACATTGTCGGGTTAGAGAACTCAATTCAAGACGCAGTAAATGCTCAGGTAAAAATGATGAGAGAGGAAGCTGAAAATGCTGAGAAAGAAGAGCAGAAAGAAAAACAAAAGAAAGATGCCAAGGTATAGTTATAGGTGCGGGTGCGGTGAAGAGTTCGAAAAAAGCAGACCAATGTCTGAATACAAAGAACCAGCAGAATGTCCTAGATGCGGTAAACTTGCCGCCAAGAGCGTGTCGGCTGTCGCGCTATCCGGATTCAATAATCTTGGACAATCAACAGGCAGATCATTCGGATAAAGATAGTAGCGAGTATCCGGAGCGAAAAGGATCAGGAGAAAGTGAATCAGCGGTGAGCTAACCGCGACTTACAGACAAATTAATGTAGCAAGCCTCACAGAGATGTGGGGCTTTTTTGTTATAGAACAAATCAGTCTTGCTATATTTGTCGAAACAAATAATAATAATGGCAGCACCGAAGATACAACAAATAGGCGAAGACATTAAAATGGTTCTCCGAAAGGAGAGGGTAGGAACCATAAGTGAAGACAAGATAGGCCAGGCTATAATTGCGGCTGAGAAAGACTTGTACAATGAGTTAGTCGCGATATACAAAACACAAAAATATTTCCACGAACAACTAAGGCCATTTGTTGTTCAGGACACGCTGACAATGACGTCTGGGCTGAATGCAATCGGATCGGACATTCAAGCTTTGCTATCGGCAGAGGTTGTTGACGGATCAAACAGGTGGCCAGCCAGGATAATATACGACCCTGAGAAGTTTGGATCAGGAGACGAGATAGATTCTGAGAACGAGGGAACATCATTGGGAGTGCCAGAACACAGGCTTCTAAAGGAGAT
>JAEORY010000469.1 GCA_016840645.1 Candidatus Borrarchaeota archaeon
AATTAGCTAATTTAAAAAAAAAAAATAAAAAAACAAAACAAAAGTGAAAAATGAAATGGCTGTAAAAGTTGCTTTTATGCAAGGATCTGACTGCTGGGGTTGCCATCAGAGTCTCCTAAACGTACATTTAGGATTACTTCAGGTGCTTCCAGCGTTAGAAATTGTATATTGGCCAGCAGTAGTCGATTTTAAACATGACTCGTTGAAAGCTAGAGCTGACGGAGAAATCTTGGTTGGATTCTGCGAAGGATCCTTAAGAACTAAAGAAGACGTTGAAAATGTGAAGTTGATGAGACAAAAATGCGCATTAATAATTGCATTTGGTTCTTGTGCCACTTATGGGAATGTACATGGGCTAGCTAATCAATGGAACATTGGAGAGGCGATACAACGGAAGTTTTCTGATGTGGAAAGTATTGCTGATGGAAGTGGTGGCGAACCAACTGAACACATGCCTGGTTTTATAGATAAAATCGTCCCAACAGATGAAATTATCAAGGTAGACGCTTACATAGCGGGATGCCCCCCAAAACCAGAGCAAATCGTAAGTGCAGTTGTATTTCTATTGGGTCAAAAACCATTCCCTATGGCTGATTTAGCATTTTGTAATGATTGTGCAATAAAAGATGATTGCTTATTAGACAAGGGAACATTGTGTTTTGGTCCAATTACTAGCATCGGATGCTCAACAAAATGCACGAGCTCTGGTGCTCCTTGTGTGGGTTGTATGGGTCCAGCAAAAACTGTATCTGCGCAAGCCTCAAAGTTACTTGAAATGTCTAAAAATCTAAGTCAAATTAGTTCCGGAAATAAAAAGAGTTTATATGAATTTTTAGCACTTTTTTTAAACATTCCATTAATGGCGGGATTTGATCTCGCAGGAGACATTTTAAAACAAGTAAAGAAAAAGGGCACTCCTCAAACACCACTTGCAAACCTTCCTCCTGATGTTGAAGCAATTGCCTCAAACGCCTTAGGTTTTCTAAGAGATAATCGAGATTTCACAGAAATTTCGAATGTTTGCGACACTTGTCCTCGAATTAGAGGGAGATTACAGATGACAAAAGTAAAAAGAGACTACGAAGGACTTCCTAACATGGAAGATTGCCTACTCGAACAAGGATATATCTGTGCAGGTCCAGTAACTCGCGCGGGTTGCGGAGGATTATGCATGCGAGTTAATGCTCCTTGTTCTGGCTGCTATGGTCAAACAGAATGGGTTGCTGATCAAGCTAGTAGATTTGCTGATGTGGTGACCAAAGGCTTTAATGTCGGTTTATCTAAAGAAGAGCTATTAAATCAAGTAAAAGATCCAATTGGCACTTTCGAAAAGTTCACATTAGGTGCCAATAGGGCAAAGAGAGGTGCATAAAAATGGTAAAAGTAATTGAAGTTGAGCCAGTCACTCGATTAGAGGGTCATGGTGGATTGCACATCAAGATTGGAGATGATGGAAAAGTGCAGGACGTGCAATTTAACATCACTTCTACGAGATTTTTCGAAAAATTCGTAGAAGGTCGTTATTGCGAGCACATCCCAAGAATAACGCCAAGAATTTGTGGAATTTGTCCAATACCTCACCACATCACACCTACTAAGGCAGTAGAGGATGCATGGGGTGTACAAATTCCAACACCGGCGTACAAATTGCGACAATTAATCATGAACGCCAAGCAATACAGTTCTCACGTGTTGCATTTTTACGCATTAGCCGCACCTGATTTCTTATTAGGTCCAATGGCCGATCCAGCGTTAAGAAATGTCGTTCATGTCATTAATAAGATGCCAGATGTTGGTGCAATGGCTTTAAAAATGATGGATTTTGGTCAAAAACTATGCGCTGCTATTGGTGGTAAATCTGTCCATCCAATCTCTGCCATCGTAGGAGGTATGAAAAAGCCGCTTGATGAAGACGTGAGAGATAAGTTCCTCAAGGTAATCGATGAACAAATCGAATTCACGAAAAAAACCGTTGACATCGCCTTAAAAGTCGTTGACGATTACTTTGATGTCATTGCTAACGTGGGTGTCGTTCCAACATATTACTTTGGGATGACGAAAAACGGCGTTCACGATATTTATGATGGTGATATAAGAATTGTCACTCCTGACGGACAAAAAATAGATTATGATTATCATAATTATTTAGAAGCGTTAGGAGAGCACATTCCAAACCACTCTTACGCCACGCACATGTATTATAAGCCTGCAGGGTATCCTGACGGTATTTATCGTGCAAATTGCCTGGCAATGATCAACGCCGCAGACAAAATGGCGACGCCATTAGCAGATGCTGCCCTCAAGCAAATGAGAGAAAAGATCGGAGATTGTCCACATCACACGTTTGCCTACCACTGGGCTCGCATCATTGAGACCGTGGAAGCAATCGAAGTAATTGCAACACTACTCAAGGATCCTGACATCGTCAACCCTGACTGCAAGACATTGGATGTTGAGCCAAGAGAAGGAAGCGGTGTCGGTATGACAGAGGCTCCGCGAGGAACGTTATTGTATAACATCTGGTCTGATAGCCAAGGAATTTGTAAGAAGGCGAACCTCTTAGTTGCGACGAACCATAACATCGCAGGCATCGAGAAGACGCTAATGCATGTAGCAAAACAAGTGTTCGAAGACAATGCTTTAGCAGGATTGAAATTACCAGATCCGTGGATTAAATAAACTAAATCAAAATTAAATAAATAAAAGTGAAAAAAAAATGAGTGATGTACCAGAGGGAGTAGTAAATGTCTTGGAAATGATAGTCCGCTGTTTTGACTGTTGACTATCATGCGCCGCTCACGTCACGGTTGTTGACGAGAGAGGTGAAGAGATTTACTCTCGAAAGTTGAACGTTGGTTTAGGATGAAATATCCAATAAAAACTTTTGATTGGATATGACTGCCCTGCACGGGTTAAAGCCAACAAATATGAACAAAATGAAATGAAAAAACTCAAAAGAAGTGATAAAACACATGATGATAGATTTTGAATTTAGGAAACAAGTAATGGATGCCCACATTGGATCTGAAGTAATAAAATACTGCTATCAATGTAGTAGATGTACAGACTTATGTCCTGTCTCTAATCTAACAGATCAGTTCTATACTCGTCCATTTGATCCTCGAATGGCCGTGTTAGGCTCTCTTTTAGGATATAAAAACCTCTTGTTAAGTTTACCACCAGAGGCAGTTTGGAGCTGCCAAGTGTGCGACACGTGCGACGAGGTATGTCCACAAAATATAGAAGTTACAGAAATCATTACCTTATTGAAGAATGTAACTACTAGTTTAGGAAAAGCTCCAGACCACATCTATGGACAAGCGAAAGCAGTTTTTGATAGCGCTAAGGCTATTCCATCTCAACCGGCAATCGAGAGACGCAGAGAACAATTAGGACTTCCAGCTGTAGCTGCTCCAGACGTGAGCGAAGTTCAGACGTTATTGAATAATGTAGGTGCAGCTAAGAAGCTGAAATAAATGGAGGTAAAAGAAAATGACAGAATATAAAATGTTTGAAGGATGTGTTATTGGAAACAGAATTCCATTCATTGAAGCCTCTTCGAGGAAGGTCTTAGAGAAAATTGGAGTTCAGACTTCGCAAGCTCCTTTTTCATGTTGTCCAGATCCTACTGGCGTGAAATGCTTTGATAATAATGCTTGGTTAGCTCTTGGAGCAAGAAATCTAAGTTTAGCTGAAGCTGAAGGAAAAGACATCATTTCCTTGTGTAATGGTTGTGCAAACACTTTACGTGGTGTAAGTACTCAATTAAAACACGATTCCTTGAAAAAGGCTAAAGTAAATTCTGAATTAGCTAAAATCGGAAAGGAATATA
>JAEORY010000470.1 GCA_016840645.1 Candidatus Borrarchaeota archaeon
GAAAGCAGGAGAATCTTTTCTTCGGAGCCGTCAGAGGCCCGGTCTTGGCCGGAGATACAGCCGGGGCTCGGGCTACAGATAGAAACAATCCGCTTCTCTGGGGGTTACATATTTTATCAATACTATTCAATATTAATTTTATTCGGGAATTATTCACCAAAAACTACCAAACCAATGTAACAGGCAGTACTAAAGAGTGTTAAGCGCACGCAAACGGACCAAAGCAGAACCATAAATCACAGATTTTGACCGATCGAGCAGTGATGACATGTGGGAGAATTATATACCTAAAACTACCAAAAAGCACTTGACAAATGTATATACATATGTTATATTAGGGTCAGAGGCGAAAGGAGATCCTAATATGACACTGATAGAAATTGCCCAGATGACGATACCGCAAGCTCGGAAGTACTTAGAAAGTATCCGTTGGCCGAACGGTCCGGTGTGTCCCCATTGCGGTGGAGTAAGACAATGGAAGATAAGAACTAAGTCGGCCCGTCCGGGCGTGTACAAGTGCAGGGAATGCCGGAAACAGTACAGCGTCACCGTTGGGACGGTGATGCACAGCTCTAAACTCTCTTTGCGTAAGTGGATTATGGCGTTTCATCTGATGTGTAGCTCCAAAAAGGGCGTGTCTGCCCTTCAGTTACAGCGTAATTTGGGTCTCAGATCGTATAAAACAGCTTGGCATCTGTCTCATAGGATCAGGTTAGCGATGAAGGATTTCCCCGTCCACATGCCTCCGCTACAAGGCACTGTAGAAGTTGATGAGACCTATATCGGCGGAAGGATGAGAAATCAAGGCAGAGGCCTTAAACTTTCCAATAAAACCGCTGTGCTGGCTCTGGTGGAGAGAAAAGGCCGGGCTTATGCAAAGCCGGTGAAGCGTGTTGACGCAAAAGCACTGAAAGGCACTATTCTTGGTATGGTGGATGAGAATTCAACCATTATGACCGATGAATGGTCTGCTTATCATGGCATCGGCGGGTTTTTTGATGGTGGACACGGAGTTGTCTGTCATAGCGATGGTGAATATGTCCGGGGCGTTGTTTCTACCAATCAGGTCGAGTCGTTTTTCGCTTTGTTAAAGAGGGGCGTGCATGGTATTTTCCATCATGTCTCCAAAGAGCATCTTTTCCGGTATTGTGATGAGTTCTCTTTCCGGTGGTCTTATCGCAAGGTCGATGACACTGAGAGAACGAGACAAGCCATTAAGGGTGCTGATAGAAAAAGATTGATGTACGAGAGAATGGTAAATTCTGATATAGAAAGAAGCTAGACAGTTTCCCCAATTATCAGCTTTCCGGGAGTAAAAAAAGTCTTGACATGAGAATGATGTTATGATAGAATTGCGTAGTTTTCCACTGCTATCAAGCAAATTTATGTGCCTATTTAAAGAAGCCTTCCTTTGGCAAGAACGAAATCTCAAAAATAGGTAATAGTTCAATTGGAGTGAAAAATTGAAGAAAGAAGAAGCAAATGATGTTGTCCAGTTCTTAATTCCGAAGATAGAGGAAACTGGAATTAGTAAAGCCTATTGCAAAGTAGATGTGACTACTGAAAGGACTGGACGGAAACAAGGAGATGTCTGGATATCAAAGCACCCACAAACCGAAACAAAGAAATTCGAGAACAACATAGTTGCTCTTATTGAAGCAAAGCATAGAAATTGCATAATTGGAGATATTGATTGGCGAGACGCCATGAGACAAGGAAAGGAAAAAGCATTAAAACAGAATTTGGCATATTATATTGTTACAAATTGTATTTCAGATTTCAGATTTTATAATGCTTTCAGTGATGAAGAAATTAGTTTAGATGGAACTATTATTACAGGTTTTCAGCCTCTTATAGTTCTGGAGAAGATTCAATCTCAAGTTAGGGAAGATAACTCTCATGTGTTTCATAGAGCAAGCAAAACTACTATTTCATTCTCTGAAGCAAAATTTAGGGCAACATTAAAGAGATTGGAAGATATATATAGGTCGGCAGGGCTCAAAAAAGGTGATGAACGCATCGATCCAACAGTTGGTTTCGTGGTTCTTAAATATATTGGAGAGAAAGAAAGCGAAAGAAGAACTTTAGCAAAGACAATAAAACTTTGGGATGATTTGGGCAGTAAAGCATTAGTAGAAGATTCGGATTTAGCTGGAGATTTTAACCGAATTGTTCAACAAATATGGAACGAAGATGAATATAAAGAGAATGATTACAAAGATTTCAAGAATTTAGTAGAATTTCCCAAGGCATTACGAAATCAGCATTATAAGAAAATATATAAAGAGTTAAACGGTTTCCATTTCCGGGGATGTGATTTTGATCTGTTTGGCTCTATCTATGAAACATTTGCATCTCAAGAGAAGAAAAAGGAATTCGGAGAATTTTATACAAAGAGGCACATTACTGGGCTTACAGCAAGATTGTTATTACGAAATGAAGTTACTGGAAAACCTTTAAAAATATGTGATCCTGCCTGTGGCACGGGGGGATTTCTTACTGAAGCATATAAAGCCCTTGAAAGAAATTATCAAACGAACGGCAAGCTTAACAAGGAAGTAGAAAGCAAACTTTCAAATGAAACATTTTGGGGGTTAGATAATGAAAAAAAGTCTGTTGCAAGGACAAAGCTTAATATGTTTCTTGCGGGAGATGGACATACACACATATATACAATTCAAGATTCTTTGAGGGGCTGGAATGGCTCTTTGCACTGGAAAGAAAATGAATTTGACTACATCATGACAAATCCACCAATGGGTAAATATGAAGGTGATGCGAAAATTGAAGATTTTGAATTTACTAATGAGAAAAGATACGAATTACTATTTGTAGAGAAAATTATCAGAGCCACTAAACATGGGGGCGAGATTGCTGTTGTTATCAATGATGGCGCATTAGAGGCACCAACCAGAGAGCCTTTTCGATTGAGGTTACTTCAAAACTGCGACATCTATTCGATAATATCGCTTACGAAATTTGCGTTTGCACCATATACAAAGGAAAAAACATATATTCTGTTTCTTAGAAAGAAGCAAAAGGAAGATATAGGAACTTTTCAAAAGTTTCCTATCTGGCATTATATTGTAGATTATGACGGTTTCGCTAATAGTGATAAAAGGTATAAAACAAAATATCATGATGACATCCCCGAGCTAGAACAAATGTTTCACGCTGCTGTTAATCTATCCATGTTCTCTCCAGAAGATATGTTAAGTTTCCAGAAAGAAAGAACACAGTTTGAGCGAGAAGTAAACGAAAGAGAAAAGGAAGAAGGATTATCGGGGATGAAATGTGCCTATGTTGAAATAGAGAAAGTAAAAGAGGGCAATTTTCACAATCTATTAAGTGAATTTCATTTGCGGCCCATAGAATACCCTAAAGTGCAAGAAAAGTTTTTTGACAAAGAACTTTTAAAAACTCTCCGCGAAGCAAAAGATCTATATAGGGCCATTGAGCTTTTAGAAAACGAGGTACATTCCTAATGAAAGTAACTATTTCGGACGCCTTTGACTACTTTCCAGGTAACCACGGATTAACAGAAGATGTCATTTATAATTCGCAACCAGTAAGTGTCGATGAGGGTGTACCAATATTTTCTGGCTCACAAGACAACATTGTGCCGATAGGATTTATTGGAAAAGATGCGAATAATAACGAAGGGAAACCAATTACTTATTTTGAGGGACCATGTTTAATATTGACCAAAGATGGTAGTGCCGGCCTATTAACATATAGGGATTTGGGATTATTTACTATAAATCATCATGCTTGTGTTTTAAAGTTGAAAGATATTTGGGAGGGCAAGATAGACATTGAATGG
>JAEORY010000471.1 GCA_016840645.1 Candidatus Borrarchaeota archaeon
CACACCGACTACACAGTTGTGTGGTATTATAGGCACTCACGTATTCTACCAGAGTACCAGCTTCCTCCGCTTTGTACTCCGTAAAACACATCAGTTGTCCCCAACCCGCATCACTAATCGACTTCGCTACATGACGGTTCTTCACCATGTTGGTAATCATAAGGTTTTCATACACGATCAGGTCGTAACTATCGACCAATTTCCTACTTAGTTTATGATGAAAATCTTTGCGCTGATGGCGTATCTTCCTGTGTGCCCGTGCCACCTTCCGGTTCTGTTTATGACGGTTATTTGATCCTTTCTTCTTCCTCGCTTGCCTTCGCTGCTCTTTGGCTACTTTCTTCTCCGAATTTCTGAACCAACGGGGGTTAGCTATTGTCGCCCCATTATGTAACGTTAACAAACTCTTTAACCCCACATCCACACCTATCGCGTTCCGTATCTCTTTTCGCATTTGGGGATCAGGATCGGGAAGTTCCACCGAAAAACAGGCATACCAGTGGTCTACATCGTGTTTAATGGTACAGGTCTTGATAACACCTTCAGACGGAATTGGGCGGTGTAATTTGATAGGAATAGCTCCAATTTTCGAGAGGAGGAGTTTCTTCTTTTTCTTGTCGAGAACAAATCCACTTTGAGGGTAAGTGAAGGAGTCATACCGGTATTTCCCTTTAAATCGAGGGTAGCCGGCTTTTTCACCCTTCTTAACACGCTTAAAAAAGTGCTTGAATGTCTTATCAAGTCTTCGCAACACATCTTGAAGTACCTGAGAATGAACCGCTTTCAAAAACTGGTTAGTCTGTTTGTCAATTTTCAATTGATTGGCTTGTTCATAATAGGTGACTGATTTTTGATGCGTTTCCCAAGCAATTTTTCGCTCTGCAAGAACATTATTATATAAAATGCGACAGGTGGTAAGCCATTGCGTTAAAGTAACCTTTTGTTGCGTGGTCGGATACAAGCGAAATTTGTAAGTCCGTTTCATCACACTAGTATAGACATTTTGTTCTAAATATCTTATGGTTCATAGGTTCTAACCATGAAGAAGGCGTGCTCACGTGTCTATAACATTAACTCTCTTATAATGTGGTGTCTAAATACCGTAAACCAATCTTAGGTGATAAAATCAAAGAGTTTAAGGTCATGCCAAACCAAATACATCTGTGCCTCTCAACTTCGCCTACGGAACCCCCAGGCGGTTGAGTTAAGATGTTGATAGGTGTAACTGACTTAAGATTGTTTAAAAAATATCCCCAACTCAAGAGAAAGTATTGGAAAGACATATGTGGTTACAAAGTTATTATATTGGAACTGCTGGACACATCTCTGCTGAAACCATCAGGAACTACATTGAGAACCAGAAAGGAATGTAGAGGCAATTCATTTCACCAACAAGTTGGGGGAGGTCTTCCTGCCAGTGAAATTACAAACCTTTTTATGCCTGCATATATTTTTAATGAAACCGACATATCTTGTGAAGTATTTTCAAAGAGGGCTTTATTATGGATAAAGTAAAATCTCAAGAGATTGAGGAAAAAACTGTAAAAGAGTCACCTGAGCATCTACAGATGTCTCTGGCCGCAGCGATGACACTTGGCCTAAAACCAGGATCATTTTATAAGGACGCTACATTACCATGTGTGAACCTTTTATTGACTTACGAAGAAGGCTGCTTTGCACGATGCGCTTACTGTGGTTTAAGTTTCGTAAGAGAATGCGAAAGCGAACTTCATAAAGATAAATCTTTTATCAGAGTTGAATGGCCAACCCACGACCTTAATACAATAATACAGAAATTAAATTCGAAAGAGAAATGCTCTCACGTAGAACGCGTTTGTATTTCAATGCTCACAAACAAAAGAGCCCTCCAAGATACTATCATCGTCGCAAAAAGAATCAAAAATGAAACGGGGTTATTAGTTTCTGCATTGATCACGCCTACTATCGTTAATAAGGACTGGCTTATAGCCTTAAAAAATGCGGGCGTTGATAAGTTAGGTATCGCTATCGACGCCGCTACTCCCGAATTATTTGATAAATTTAGAGGTAAAGATATACGAGGACCACATCGCTGGGAAACATATTGGAAGATTATTCAAGAGGGACTTCAGGTTTTTGGAAGTAAAAATGTTGGAGTACACTTAATTGTAGGACTCGAGGAAACAGAAGAAGAAATGGCACAAATATTTCAACACGTTGCGGATCGCGAAGTACTCATACACCTATTCTCATTTTTCCCAGAACCTGGCTCTCCTTTAGAAAAAAGACCTCAACCTCCAATCGGACAATATCGAAGAATGCAATTAGCAAGATTTCTTACTGAGGAGAAGAAAGCACGTGTCGAAAATATGAAATTTGATAATGAGGGACGACTTATCGATTTTGGTATCCCGGAGCAATTGCTAAAAGAAATAATCAATACAGGCATACCATTTATGACAAGCGGTTGCCCAGGTTCTACTTTACGCGTTGCATGTACCAGACCCTATGCGAATTCTACTCCTTATCAGGCATATATTGGCGAATGTAGAAATTTCCCCTATTCACCAAATGAACAAGAATTAGAACGTATACAACATCAATTACGTGATTTCACAGATCGTGTTTCGTTGTATTCATCAGATGCAGAATTTGTATCAGATGATATCAGATGATTACTAACTCGCCGTAATTCTTTTCAAAACTAATTTCTATTGTTCTTGAGAGAGATCCTAGTCCTTTTTCATCTTTCTTGCTTCATCTACTAATAAATTCAAAAATCCAACAATTTCTTTAGCTCTTTCTGCTTTGGTTGGTTCTTCGATCGCTTGCTTGTATTTAGTAGATAATCGGATCTTATAGTCGTGTTGACTCATTTTTCGAGTTCTCCCGCGTTGTATAACATGTATGTGCTCTGTATTCTTAAACTTTATCTGGCTAAAAAACTTCTCAAAGCAGAAAAATTTTTGTCGGTAAAAATCGCAACTTATAATGAGTTGTATTGTTTTAATTCAAACCAGAATACGAAAAAACTTAATAAAAACAGCATTGATTTGCAAATCTTGAATTGCGAACTCTATAGAAAAAGAAAAAATGTCTTGTAATAAAAAACTGATCTGCCTGTTCAAAGATTTAATACACTTTTATAGCCAAAGATGTCAAGAAATCCATGTCCTGAGACATTACAGGCGATTATTTTTTCCTCGCCGGTTTTCTTACACTCTAGCGCTTCATCAATCATGGCTCTGATAGCATAAGAGGATTCTGGTGCAGGTAAAAATCCTTCTGTTTGAAGGAATGTCCGTGTAGCCTCGAATACGTCTTTCTCGTCTACAGGGTAGGTTCTTGTTTTAATATGTCCTAGATTTCTCAATAGGCTTAGAATTGGTGATGCTCCAGAGTATCGGAGACCGTCTCCGAATATTGGTGGCATATTTGAATCGTGACCTAAGGTGTACATTTTCATCAAAGGTGTCTTTCCAGCGTGATCTGCAAAATCATAGCGGTATTCACCCTGACTTATGTTTGGTGCTGCCAAAGACTGAGATGCAAGAAATTCACATTCTCGCTTACCTTTTAATACTTCCCCAATGAAAGGTAACGTGAAACCACCGAAATTCGATCCACCTCCGAAGCAGCCTATCAGCAGATCTGGTTGTTCATCTACTATGTTGAATTGTTCGATTGTTTCGAGACCGATTATTGTTTGATGCATCAGTACGTGATTTAGCACGCTTCCCAGAGAATATACAAATCCATCATGTTTTTCAGCATATTCTAACCCTTCGGAAATTGCGACACCCAACGACCCTGGATGATCTGGATTTT
>JAEORY010000472.1 GCA_016840645.1 Candidatus Borrarchaeota archaeon
CCATAAAGTATCATATCATTTGTTTGACTCATTGCTTTTTGTTCATCTGGGTTTACAGGAGCTATTGGTGCTGTTCCCGCTCCATACATGACCTTTTTCGGATCGTATCCTAGTGAAGTCATCTTATAGATTCCCATCTCTACTACTCGCCCACTTACTTGTACTGAGCCAGCCATAGAGTTTGTTGGAGCCACAACCATATAGCACTGATCAGGTGAAACTCCACATTTCTCTGCCAAAAACTCAGCTTCAGCTTCTCCAGGCAGACTTTCTTTCATAGGTTCTAAGAAAACTACCGCCACATCAGTTTTGTCTTGATAATTTAATTGAGAGAATTCATAATTGGGTAATAGTTTTTTAGGTTTGAGGGCTGATGCTCGTGCTGGTCCAGAGGCATAACCATAGGCTTTTCCCTCTGCTCCTTTGACTTTCCATCCCGCTAGCTGTGAAGCTAATAGTGCGATAGGTGGATTATCTGTTACAACTGTGATTGCAGGAAAAGTGTTCTCTTCTATATCCATTGTTGTCACATTAACTCTTCCTAATCCTCCAAGACATACCTCGGTCACATACCTTCCAGCTAGAAGCCCACCTTTTGCCTCTATTCCGCAATCTATAACGGTTGCACCGTTGCTAAGTTCAGTAAATGTTACATTTATTAATTCAGATTTTTTATCCATTTTTTTAACTACATCTAACGCAAGCTTATTGACACTAGGCTTATTCATTAAAATCACCTACGCATTAATCAGATGACTATTTGCTTCTTTATTTAAATAGATCTCCCCTTTGCCCTTTTCTGCTATATCTCCAATAAATTTTAGGAATGGTCCCTCAATTTCCTTTTCTTCATTGATAACAGCTGATGCTACCTCACCTTCAAACTTAAATGAAGGCAATAGTTCTTCAACCTTTCCATGAATGAGTATCTTTCCCTTTTTCATTTCTGCGCCAACTCGCTCTGCTACAAGATTATACAAAATAATCAGTCCACCTTGCATATGTATGCCTGCAAAAGATCCTACTTTTCCTTTAATTGTGATTGTACCCTTTTTCATCCATTCACCAGCTTCTGTTCCACAATCACCTTCTAATTCGATTGTGCCACCTTGCATTCCAACTGACGCTCCTCTGTATGCTGCCCCTAAATAGTTTCGTGCATTGCCAAATATAGTTAGGACGCCTCCTTTCATTTCAACTCCAGTCCAATCATCGACATTACCTTCTACTGTAATTTTACCTCCCTTCATTTTAGCTGCAGTATGCATTCCTGCATTTCCTTTGATTAGAATTTCTCCAGCAGTCATGCCCTCTCCAATGTGCTTGATTTTGGATAAGTCGCCTTCTAAGATGATTTTTGTTTCCTTTGCAGTATCTCCAGGTTCACCTGAAATTTTGAAATAGTCTTCAATAGTTAATTGTTTGTTTCCTTTCCATAATTTCAGTCCCTTTATATCTTCTACAGTTTTTCCCGCGAAAACATCTGGTGAAATGACTTCAGCTTCTAAAGATGCTCCAACAATTTCTTGCTTAAGTATTAATGTAACTTCTTTCGCCATAAAACTCACCTCATAGAGATATTACATAAGAGTGAGGTAATTGTTATATCAGCTACTCATAACAAATAATTCTCTTTGCTTTAACGATAATGAAACAATTTCACCACCTTCATACTTAAAAGTGTTAACGTCTGAGTGAGTTTGTTAAATCTTACAAGACGTTTCCTGTAACTACTACTTAGGAGCGATAGATTATGCAACTTGAAGGTGTGTACATTGAAGATACATTCGCCGAGGGCTTTAAAATGTGGATTTCTCGAGTTTTAATAACTGCAGTAAATCAAGAATGGGCATTAACAGCAGCAAGAGCTGCTACAGGCTTTGGGACTTCTATAATAATGAGCCCAGCAGAGGCTGCAATTGAAAAGATTGTTCCATCAGAAGATACTGTTGATGGAAGACCTGGGGTTATCATTCAAATAGCCCATACAAAGAAGAAAAAACTTGCCAAGCAATTACTGATGAGGATAGGACAATGTGTCTTAACGTGTCCTACAACCGCTGCATTCTGCGCTATGGACGAATACGACGAGCTCTTTAAAACTGGTGCTAATTTGCGATACTTTGGAGATGGTTTTGAAGAAAAAGTAGAGATGTACGGTAGAACCCTATGGAAAATCCCAGTAATGGAAGGTGAGTTCTTAATTGACAGCGAATTCGGTGCAAAAAAGGGTGTGGCAGGAGGAAATCTCTTGCTCATCGGTGATGATCCAGACAAAACATTGCAGGCAACTGAAGCGGCAATTAAGGCGATTGAGACTGTAGATTTCACTATTACACCGTTTCCAGGGGGAATTTGTAGAAGTGGATCAAAAGTTGGCTCACTAAAGTATTCAAAATTCATGATTGCTAGTACGAATCACAAGTTTTGCCCTACATTGATCGGAAAAGTTAGTGACACTGAATTGCCTGCCAACGCAAAAAGTGTATTGGAAATCGTTATTAATGGGCTCACAACCGAGGCAGTTAGTAAAGCAATGTCTGAAGCAATTAAAGCAGCAGTAAAAGTGCCTGGCCTCATAAAAATTACCGCTGCTAACTATGGTGGAGAACTAGGTCAACATCAAATACATTTGAAAGATCTAATTTAATGGCAATCCCTAACGAGGGATCTTCTTCTTTCTTTTTATTTCTTTCTTGATTTTTTGGAAGGTCTCTTTAGATAAATAAAAAACCTTATAATCTATATGTCATTACGATTTCATAATTGTCATTATAGTTAACGAATTATCATTACCATAAACTTCAAATGGTGGTTGAAAAGCAGCATGTTATCAAGCAGTCAGAAAAAGATCCTGAAATCATTGCTAGATTTATATAAAGAACAAAGTGAACCGATTAAATCAGAAGCCATCGCAAGAATGACAGGTAGATCCAATGGTACAATTCGGAATATGATGATAAGCCTTCGTGCGTTACAATTGGTGGAATCAATTGCTGGTCCGAAAGGAGGCTACATACCTACGATTCAAGCATTCGAACTCTTCCAATTACCCACACCGGATAAATGGGAGGAAGTCCCGGTCATTGTTGAAGGGAAGCAAATCTCGGCGTCCGTTTCAGATATCGGTTTGTCCAGAATCCCTTCACCAGCAGAATCTACCGCTGAAATTACAATCTCTGGAGACGTCAGTCAGATAAAAGTAGGTGAAAGAATTATTATAGGTCCCACACCAAAATCAAACCTTTTGATCAAAGGCGAAGTGATGGGGCTCTATCCAGCGACTGGAAAATTGCTTCTAGCGGTATCTGAAATGGCGTCATTGCCTGCTATTTCAATTGGAGAAATCGCCACAAAGAAACCAATAACAGTCAAACCCAATATACCGCTTACCAAAGCTGCAGAGCTTTTCGCTGAAAAACGTATTAGTGCTCTCCCAATTGTTAATGGAGATGACGAACTTGTTGGATTGTTTACTACAATGGATCTTGCAAAGATGATTGTATTGGATAAATTGGCTGAAAACATCTCCGACGCACTAAAACTCGGTGCTACAACGGAGCCCTGCGTTGCAAAACCTGAAACATCGTTAGTTAAGGCTCTTAGAGTCATGGACGAGTGTGGATTGGGGCGTATTGTTATAATTGACGAAAATGAACGAGTAACTGGTATTGTTACACGTACAGATCTTCTTAAAACGATTCTTGAACATTATTAAAAAACCCATTAGGTTCTGTTTTTTTTCTACTTCATCTGATAATAAAAAGTGTATTTACTAGTTCAGGAAAAACTAGTATCATT
>JAEORY010000473.1 GCA_016840645.1 Candidatus Borrarchaeota archaeon
TATTGGCGATCCCAACTATGGGATTAAAATATAAATATAGAGAAGGATTCACATGACCAAATCGAAATTGATAAAAATTTTTAGCTTCCCTGTGCTTCTTATGGTAGCGGTGTTATCTTTTGTGAGTTACATGGCTTGGAAGGAGTACAGCATGAATAATGTGCTTGTGGAACAATCCCTTGCTGGAAACTCGACTGCAATTGAGATTCTTAAAAAATATGAAAAGCCATGGAAAATTGACGAAAGAATCGTCTACCAAGCTCTTGAGGGGAATGTGCATGCCATCGAGGTTTTGAAGCTATCCTCATCAAAAAATGACTGCCCCTAATTAAAACCATCCGTTTGTCTCTGGATGTTTTCTGTCATATATCATATAATTTTGGAGCTTAAGATATAGGTTATTTCATGCGTATTAGATTAAAATTAATTTTACTGTGTCTACTTTCAATGGGGTCCCTTATGGGAGAGCAAGATTACCGTGAAGTTACACGCCAAAGTTATGACCAAACAGCTCACGAATACCAAGAAAACACTTTAAAGTTGCAGCCAGAGGTGAAAGCAAAAGCTTTCTTATCATATCTTGCTCCTGAATCAAAAATTCTCGATTTAGGCTGTGGACCTGGGAGAGATTCCAAGTTTTTTGTAGATAAAGGGTATGAAGTTATCGGAGTCGATATTTCCCCTCAAATGATTGCCTTAGCACGGAATTCTGTACCTCAAGCCAATTTTCTCGTTAGCGATATTGAAAGTTTGAAATTGAAAGATGAATCCATTGATGCCATCTGGGCATCTGCTTCACTACTGCATGTCTCAAAAAAGGCAATGTCAGGCGTAATAGAAAACCTATATCGCACCCTAAAACCTGAGGGCATTTTCTATGTCTCTATGAAAAAAGGTAGCGGAGAAGAGCTACAAGCGGACGATCGTTATGGCGGAGTTGAAAAATTTTGGAATTATGTTAGTGAAGATGAATTGACACAGCTATTAGTTGAAAAAGGGTTTCAGATTTTAGAGACAGAAACCCACCAAAAATCCACTTCTTACCAAACTCATCCTTGGATTTCGGTCATATGTAAAAAAAAAGGCCCGCAATGACCAAAGAACGAAAAAACATAGAGGTCGTACCCTATGACCCAAGATGGGCTAATTGGTACCAAGATGAAGCTGAAAAAATTAAAGAGGCTTTAGGTGCTAATTGTTTGGCACTACACCATGTTGGTTCAACTTCAATTCCTGGTTTAGCTGCAAAGCCTAGAATCGATATTATAGCTGAGGTTGCTGACCCCGAGAAATCGATTACACAACTTAAACCCCTTGGTTATGAATATCGAGGTGAATGGAATATCCCTATGAAATACGGCTTTAGAAAGCGAGGGGGTCCTGAAGTTAATCTACACGTATTTGGAAAAAATCATCCCGAGATAGAGGTTAATCTCTGCTTTCGCGATTATCTAAGAAACCATCCTGAAGTTCGTGATGAATATGCACAACTAAAGCTCGAACTTTTAAAAGATGAATCTTCTTTCGAGAAAAACAACTCCATGTTTGCAGGCTATTCTCTTGGAAAAGGCAATTTCATACATCAGGTTCTCAAAAAGACTGGATTGAATCGGCTACGCTTTGTTTTTTGCACACATATTAACGAATGGGATGCTGCAAAAAACTTTCGGCAAAAGTATTTTTTCGACAAAGTTCCAATTAAGGATCCTTATGAGTGGACATTCAATCACAAGGACCATATTCACTTCATCCTCTACGAAGGCGTGGACATCATCGGTTATGCCCATATCCAACTATGGCCCGAATCAAGAGCAGCAGTGCGTATTATTGTTGTAGATGACAATAAACGCGGCCGTGGATTT
Source organism: Candidatus Borrarchaeota archaeon (assembly GCA_016840645.1). The sequence continues at coordinate 1,863 of JAEORY010000473.1, forward strand.
GGTGGTCAATTCTTAAATTGGATTGAGGTTTGGCTTAAGGCGAAAGGATACAAAAGTATCCATACAGAATCATCCCCTGATGCAGTGCGGTTTTATAAAAATCAGGCCTATACGGAAATGCCCTTCAATGACCCTGATGGATATGAAGGAGATGAAAGAGACACGCCAATGGGAAAAATTCTAGAATCTCCACCTTCTGGAGGTTCTTAAATGTCTCAGAACAAGATGCATATAGATGAAGTAGATATTAACCCTGAGCTTATCAAGGACCTACTGCAAGAGCAATTTCCTAAGTGGGAAAATCAGCCTCTACAACTAATGCATCCTGAAGGAACCGATAATGCTATGTATCGACTTGGAAATGATAAGCTTATCCGTCTTCCAAGAACAGAAGGTTCATCTTTAAATATCGAAAAAGAACTGACTTGGCTTCCTAAACTAGGACCGAAGCTTCCTATTTCAATCCCGAGCATTATTGGCAGAGGCATGGCGAATAAAAACTATCCATTCCCGTGGCTTATCTGCGAGTGGTTGGAAGGATCAAACCCTGACCAAGAAGGTATGATAGATGAACAAAAAGCAGCCGTGGATTTAGCCTCCTTTGTGAAAGCTATGCAACAGATTCCCGCTGCAAAAGGTCCAAACTGCAGACGCGGGCAACCGCTAAACATACGTAATAAAGAAGTCTATCAATCGATACCACTGCTAAGCGAACTCTACGATACAAACCTACTTAAAGAGTTATGGGAGTCAGCTTCAAATGCCCCTCACTGGAAAAGGGATCCAGTTTGGATTCATGGTGACCTTCATGCAGGAAACCTACTTGCAATGGAGAAAAAGATCGTGGGTGTCGTTGACTGGGGTTTAGCAGGAATTGGAGACCCTGCATGCGATATGATGGTTGCCTGGACGCTTCTTAGTCAACAAAGCAGAGAGATTTTCCGCTCGTTGGTCCAACCAGATGATCACACTTGGAGTCGAGGCCGTGGATGGGCTCTCTTTCTCGGAATCGTTGGTTACCCTTACTATCGCGATACCAACCCAATATTTGCTGGTATTGCAAAAAGGGCACTCGACCAAGTGATTGCTGACCATGAATGACAAATTGCTCTTTTGAGTTTACGTGTCAAGGGCAATCAAGCTATATAGAACAGCATCAAAATATTCACCGTAGTGGTGGATAGCGTCCTTCAAAACTCCTTCTTTTTGAAACCCAAGACTCTGCGCAATATTTTGACTTCTTATATTATTTATTGCACACCGTATTTCGATACGGTGTAGTTTCAGAGAATTAAAACCATAATCGATGAGGAATTTTGCGCATTTCATCATGATTCCCTTCCCTTCTTGCTCTTTATCAAGCCAATATCCCATGGAGGTAGAATGGTTTAAAAAATCGATATTATGAAAACCAATTGCTCCAACGAGTAAATCATTTTTTAAAATTGATAAATGAAGAGATTGAAGCTGAAGCCATTGAGGTAAACCTTCTTGAATGAAGGTTCGTGTATCAGCGACTTCATTTGAACTATCAACCCATCCTAAAAATTCTCTTAAATGCTCACGATTTTTATCAACTAAAGCAAAAAGGGTTTCTGCATCACCTATTGTGGGAAGTCGGAGAGTTATTTCATCATCAACCCTTAACCAAAAATCTTCAGAAATTTTTTTATTCATATTTTTTCTCCGTCATAACTTTTTCAATGCTCTCAAAGATTTGTTTCCAATTAGAATTGATAAAATTTAGGCAAGGAATCATAGTATTCTCAACAATTTTAACACCTCTCGCTTGCTCTTCTTTGGTGAATTTATTCCCTTCAGACCGCCTTAAATTAAACTCTAACCACCCCATAACAGAATTTCCAAGCCAACCAAAAAATGCATCCTCAAAAGAAGAATTCGAAGTTCGTAATTGTTGCCGATAGCTATTCAAT
>JAEORY010000474.1 GCA_016840645.1 Candidatus Borrarchaeota archaeon
CAAACCGAAGGACATGAATATCCGTATCGTCGGATTCTATGACGGTCAGATCTCTGAGGGGGGAACGCTTATTAGTGGTGCAGTACTTCCAGATCTTCATGCCTCAATTTTCTCTAAAAGGTTGCAGATGATTACCATTGTCGGAAATGATGTCGTCAAAGCCGAGAATATGCACCTACTTATTAATGAGATACAGAAGATGGGATGCGAACTTGTCGGCGCCTCACTCGAAAGCAGAGCTGTGATATTTTATACAACTCTCCCTAAAGTCGGTTCGTTGGTTGAAACACTCCATAAGACAATGATTAAAGCGGGAATCGGTAAGGCAATCACCAGTCATGACGACCTCGCTCTTATCACGATCAGTGGACGAGATCTGGAGACCACGCCTGGAATTATAGAAAGGATTAGTCACCCATTTACTAATATCAACTTGTATGGTTTCCTGACGATTAATTCAAATATCCGTGTTTTTGTAAACTGGAACGAGAAAGATCATGCACTTGATCAGGTAAAAGAATCTCTTAATTTGTCTAATTGATAATAAAATTATTGGAGGCAATCTAATGAACGGAAAAGAAGTTAGATTAAATAGAATTTTAAAAAATGGTAAAGCACTCATTATACCAATGGACCATGGAGTGAGTCTAGGGCCTGTGAAAGGCATTGTAGATATGGATGAAACTGTTTTTAAGGTCGTGGAAGGCGGTGCAAGTGCTGTCTTGCTTCATAAAGGTATCATACGGTCTTTAAAAGCGGTCCCGAACTGTGGGCTCATTGCCCATTTCTCTGCAAGTACATCCTTAGGACCAGATTCCAATAAAAAGGTCAGGACAGGATCGGTCGAAGAAGCTATCAGACTCGGTGCAGATGCGGTCAGCCTGCATATCAACATAGGATGCAAAACTGAGCCAGAGATGCTACTCAAGCTCGGTGAATTCGCAGACAAGTGCGATAAATGGCAAATCCCATTGATTGCGATGATGTATGCAAGAGGAGAGAATGTAAAAGACCCTTTAGATCCATCTAATGTTGCAATGGTCTGCAGGATCGGTGCTGAACTTGGAGCAGACATCGTAAAATGCAACTATACAGGATCTACAGAGACTTTCAAAGATGTTGTGGCCGGATGCCCAGTACCAGTTGTCATTGCTGGAGGAGCTAAGTTAGATAATGATAAAGCAGTGCTTGAAATGCTTGAGGGAGCAATGACAGCTGGCGCCATTGGTGTTACTTTTGGAAGAAATGTATTCCAGCATGAAAATCCAACCAACATTGTTAAAGCAGCTGCCAAAATTGTTTATGACAGATGGACAACCGATGAAACACTGGAGGTCGTGAAAATTTGACAGGTAAACAGGTTATCCTTCATTTAAAGGGCAGTTTTGAAGAAATAAAAGAATTAGCAACTACCGCACTCGAAAAAGGACTCAACAGCTTTTTTTCCAACGATCCTGCGGTAATTGAAGGTTTAAAGCGATTAGGAAACGTGATGATTTTCTCTTCAGATGTGCCTGCTTCAGATATGGAGATAATAGAAGGCTGGAATTCAAAAAGAATGGACGAACTCATCAATGAAAACAAGAGGTTCGGCATCATTCTTAGTGTTGCTTCAAAGGAAGACGAGCAAAAAATCCTAGATGCCTCTGAAAAAGGGGCTGACATTGTTTTTGTTAACACTTTGAATTGGAAAGTCATTCCAGTTGAAAATTTGATTTCATATCTGCACAAGAGATCTACTAAACTCTTTAGTGTTGTAGACAGCGTGGAAGATGCCAAGTTAATGTTTGATACACTTGAAATCGGTGTCAACGGAGTGTTAATTATTCCTAAAAACATTGATGATATTTTAAATCTTGCGAAACTGATAGAGGATGTAAAAGGGAAAATCGACTTATCTGTCGCAAAAATCATAGAAATAAAAGAGGTAGGTATGGGAGATAGAGTTTGTGTTGACACTTGCAGCATCTTAAACAAGGGTGAAGGATTATTAGTGGGCTCGCAATCAAATTTTCAATTTCTTGTTCACGCAGAGACTATACAATCCGATTTTTGCGATCCGCGACCTTTTCGGATCAATGCAGGTCCCGTTCATGCATACGTTTCTTTAACAGATGGGAAAACGCAATATCTTTCAGAGTTAAAGGCAGGAGATGATGTTCTTATCGTAAGTGCAAATGGGGGAACAAGAAGTGCTGTTGTTGGGAGAGTAAAAATAGAGCGAAGACCACTTATTTTAGTGAAAGCAGAAAGCAATGGAATGATTGGAAAAACCCTTCTACAAAATGCAGAAACGATCAGACTTGTGTTATCAAATGGAGACACCATTTCTGTTTCCAAATTACAAGTAGGCGATGAGATTATAATTCATGTCGAAGGTGGTGGGCGACACTTCGGCGTGCCTGTTGACGAGTTTGTAATTGAACAATAGAACTTCCATATACGAAGCACAATGGTGAAAAAATCGATTTAGCAAAATAACAGTATATACCCAAAGGAGGGTTGTCAGGTCACTTCCGTAGAGAATGATTTCAGCGGGTCTTTATAAATAGTGATCAACTGCCCCTCCAGCAAAAACATCCATGAAAAAGGTACACCACAAGCTTTTTTACATAATTCGTCTTCAATATAACTGTTAAAAAAGAATTCCTTACTTCATAAGGATTGAAAATGTTTTGTAATTATTGAAGAGGCACACCGTTTTGCACTACGAGTGTTGCAAAAGAATTCCTTAAGTAAAAAGGATTGAAAGAAAAATCTGCCTGCGCTTTTTATTTTCTTAGACATACTAGCGTTGCAAAAGAATTCCTTAAGTAAAAAGGATTGAAAGACACTCTTCTGATAATGAGTTAATGTGTATCATAAGTTAAACTTTCATTTATAAGATGCTGTCTATCGTTTTTTATGGAAAGGGCAAACTTTAATGCAAATGCTGCAATCATTACCTTGTTCACACCAAAAACTGATGCAACGTTCTCCGTTTACAGTCCATTTTAATACTCCGTTTTTAACTTCTTTCTTGCCGTTGAGTGCATGGGCAGGACAACTGTTGACGCAGCTGTCACAATCTTCACAATATTCTTGTACCCCAAAGTCAATTGGCTTATCTGGAGTAATTGGAAGGTCAGTAATCACTTTGCAGATCCTAACTCTTGGTCCAAACTGCGGTGTGATCAACATACCATGTTTTCCCTGTTCACCTAACCCCGCATCAATTGCAAGAGGAATACTCAACGCAGTATCATTAGCGCACGGAAGAGCACGATAACCTAAATTTCGAATATATTCGGCCAAATGGCTTGCGACAAAGGCCATTTTGGAGTATCCAAGTCCAGTTGCTGCAGAAACTTCAATATCCGACATCATGAATTTTTCATAGTCCATCTCTATTGCCATTACAATGGCAAATTTGAATTCCTCGAAGGGAATGTTTATTGGATCATTTTGTCCATTCAATCTGTTATAGGAATGAGAATAGATCCAAAACTCGTTCAATGCAGTTATTCCTACTAGACTTGCTCCAAAAAATCTGCCCACATTTTTTATTTTCTCAGATATTTCAGCAGGGTCGCTGATTGTGATCTTATGAACAATGGTTTGTGCATCCAGGTTTTCGTCAGTACTTTCAAGACTTTCCCACGAGTAGAGCCCCTCATTTCCGTGCATAAATCCCGCGTGGTTTCCTAAATTATCTGCCAGATACCACGAGGCATCTCTAAACGCGTAAGCTTCTGGTGTTTTTTGAATCCGCTCATTTCGCCTCTGTTGATACTTATGTTTCAATTCTTTAAGTAC
>JAEORY010000475.1 GCA_016840645.1 Candidatus Borrarchaeota archaeon
TACCCATTAAATCACCCTTGTTGGACTAATAGTTCCATATTTACGAACTATCTATTCCATAAATTGGAATAATAGTATATAAAACTTACCTATTAGTGAGCTTTGTATCGATAGATCTAGATACGTATCGAAAATCTTAAATATGACATTGTCATCATACTCACTTAAGTTCATCGATAGTTCTTATGTATTGATACGAAAAGCGAATCCACAGCGGGTACGTATTGTCCCGCTTATACTATGAAATTTAACAGAGAATTACACTAAAATATTAAATTAGGTGTAAACAAAATGAGTACACAACAAATACAAGGTCAAGTTGAAGTAAAGGAAGAGATGGGTAGATCAATAAATTATTTTGAAAAATTTCTTACGGTTTGGGTAGGTGTTTGTATCGTTCTTGGAATTGTTCTTTCTCAAATAATTCCAGCTATAAGTACAGCAATTGAATCCTGGAACTTTGTGGGTATTAATATTCCTATTGGCATTTGTCTTTTCTTAATGATGTACCCTGCAATGCTAAATCTCCAAACTTCTGAGATTAAAAAACTGGGTAAAAATCCCAAACCGATAATTCTAACTCTGATTTCAAATTGGATTGTTGCCCCTTTCGTTGGATTTTTAATGGCAAGGATTTTCCTCGCGGGATTTGAGCAACTAATTGTAGCTGTAATCTTATTAGCGAGTTCACCTTGTACTGCCATGGTCCTAGTTTGGGGCTGGATGTGTGAGGGAAACCAAGAACAAAACGTGGTCAATACTAGTCTAAATACAATTACAATAATGATCTTATTTGTTCCAATAGTTGCGCTTCTTACAGGAATCCAAAATATTCCCATAAATCACTTGCTACTAATCTTGTCTGTAGTCTTGTTTATTGGATTACCTATGAGTCTGGGAATCATTAGCAAAAGAGTTATTATTTCCTTAAAAGGATTAGAATGGTTCGATAATATTTACCGCCCTTTTGTTGGAAAAGTATCTATTGTTGCGCTATTAACTACATTAGTTGTGCTGTTTTCTTTGAATGGAAATGTTTTGCTGCTAAACCCTGACCTCCTAGTATTAGTATCAATACCTTTGCTGCTAGGATTTGCCATAGTCGTTGGCTTTAATACTCTGATTACGAAAATATTCAGTCTTAATTACAGGGAAGCAATTATCACGGTAATTATTGGATCTTCAAGCCACTTTGAAATTGCGATTGCTACAACTGTTACAATGTATGGTGTAGGTTCCATTGCTGCCCTTGGCACGACGATGGGGCTATTTTGGGAAGTACCAATCATGCTCGGTTTGGTCTACCTAGGAAGATATCTTGGCAAACGAGGATTCTGGAAATGGCCGGAAGCAGCAATAGATGCATGTGAAACTGTTGATGATCCCTCTGTTACATTATAGGTTCAACAATTCCCTAACTTCATCCCTTTTTTATTTTATCTACTTTAATAGAAAAATGAACGGTTATATCGTGAAGCAAATAAAGTTTATACATCTCAAATGAAAAAAGTGAGTTAACATGCCGATAGAAACTGAAAGATTAGAAAGGCTTATTGACTCGGGAGAATGCCCTTCACAAAGTTCCGAAAAATATGCAAAAGAGTTGAAACAATTAAGTAAAAAATTAGATTACGAGATCTCGGATAAAATACTGGTTTTATTCAATGCACTATCAGATCATAAAAGAATGAAAATCATTAAACTTCTACTCAATCGTAAATTATGTGTCTGTGAATTTACTGAGGTTCTTGATGTAGCACAATCAACTGTTTCGCATCATCTGGCCCTCCTAGAAAACACTGGATTAATTAAAGGCTTTAAGAAAGGAAAGTGGACATTTTATGAGTTAGAAAAGCCAGATAATATAGTTAAACTTTTTAATTTCGCTGAGGAATTGGTCTAGCCACTTTTACAACTAGAATCACAATAAAAAAGAACTGAAATGAAGAGACTTTTAGTGTGAATTAGAAGAAATAATTCTCTTCTGTTCCCATCATATATTCTAGGGTTGAATGGTAGACGTCAACAAACTGATCAAAAGCATCTATACTCGGATCTAGAACTGGATTGAGTTCAACTATGACATAATGAGACAAATTGTTCTTTTCAAATGTTATCAACTTCTTTTGTGCTACATCCAAGATTAGACGACCTTCGGGGACTCTAAGTTGTCCTGACTTAATTGCATCCACGAAAAGGCGATATTTGTCACTGTGGAGACCTCCCAGACAGACTTTAGCGTTCTTAACTCCTGAAGTCGTCTTTACTGTAAATGTTTTTTTCACTAAATTCCCCAATAATCTCTTAGGGATTAAGTGATTGTCTTGTACCTTTGTTAAGACTTCGTCTGCCATTTTTTGGCCTCTTGCTAATTCTATGACTCGAATTTCCTTTGTGATCTTCTCCTCATCAGATTTTGCAGTAGGGTCTATGACATCAGGGCTTATAATATCAACAAGCGGGGTTGGTTTGTCTGGTCTAAGCTCCGTTGAATCAAAAATCACTCCAGCAATTGTCTTAACCTCTGGAATAGGTCGACCACCTATTGACATATTTCCATACATAACTGCAGGTCCTATAAGACAAGACCGAACTAATGTTTCTCCAGTCTCTTCATTGGTAGAAATAAGGTTCCATAGTTGTTTCGATGTAGCCAGTATATATCCTTCAAGTTGAAAGGATCCCATTTGACTCTCATAATCTGGAATATAAAGTTCAAGTATCCAGAAAAGAGTTGGAAAATCGAGAACGTCTTGAATTTTAAACACACCCCAGTAGCGCTCTAAACTTACGATAATTTCAGAAACTTTCTTTAAAATACAAATAGTTTGCTATTTGTAGAACAAAATTATACATTTGGAAAGTTCATCCATCATATTCTTTTTATGAAATCATGAATTTAAAGTTTCTCAGAGATTTATACGCAATGCTATTTTTTTTGTGATTTTAAGGTCTTCTATCTTTATTTTGTACATGGATACAGAAACAAAAAAATTAAAGGACATTAGATTAATATATGAACAATGCGCAAAGACATCTTCCTCTAATAAGGGGAAATAAAAAATAGAGGTAAATAGTTAAAGATAGTCTTCTAGTTTTGTCTTTTCTTACGTATCGTCATCGTTACTAGCGCAACAAGGGGGATAAGTCCAAGAAGCAAAGTTCCAAAACAGAATCCTGTGCCGCCATCTCCACCATCTCCAGTACTACCACCTTCACCAGGGGACGTATCAATTGAAGATTCACCACTTATTATTTCAGCATTTTGCCAGTCGTACGCAAAAACATCGACGAAAAACCCTGCTACGTTGGTGTCAAAAATGATTACACCAGCCTCTCTATTCTCATTAGCAGCTTCATAGGACCAATTAATACTTGAGACCAAAACAATTGAGTTGTCCACAATGACGCCTTTATTATGACAATATTCGAAAACAGTATTGGAATATGCCACTTCGATTCCTTCAGATGCCATATGACTTGCCGAATCAGCTGCACCAGATGGTTGTTTGTCAATAATCACTTTAACGGTGACACCACGATCAACTGCATCTTCGAGTTCATCCAGAAACTCATCTGAGCTGCCATCCCATTCAGTTTTAATATACGCTTGTTGTACATAAATCGTATTTGTGGCTGACTGTAAAAGCGCTTTTATCGCAGAGACATCGTTATCTGGTGAAACGATCGTTTGAATGGTCATGCTTCCTGTATATTTCTTTGAACTGAAAGACTTTGAATAACTGCCAGAAGACACATTTTCTGAAAAGGATTTTTCATGATCAGCATCT
>JAEORY010000476.1 GCA_016840645.1 Candidatus Borrarchaeota archaeon
ACCTTTTCGATGAACAAACAGTGATTTTGTTTTACCATCAATGACATGACGTTCCTGTTTGCAAATATTATGTGCTACATCATAAATAAGTTGAAGTCCAAGTTCTTCTGGGTCTGCTTTGTACCATTTATCAAACCCTTCTCTTACCCAATGGGTGATGAACTGTCTATTTGCCCAAGCAAAGTTAGCTGCGCATGCCATCGCGGCAAAATAATCTTCGCCTTCTCTACTAGTGCCAGGTGCACATGCTAACTCCCGATCCGGGAGCTGGATATTATACTTTCTCACAGCACGTTCCATAACACGAAGATAATCTGAACAAACTTGGTGTCCAAATCCACGTGAACCTGTATGAATCATTACTGTAACCTGTCCTTCATTAGTTATACCAAAAGCTTTAGCAATGCGTTCATCATAGATTTTCTCTACATATTGAAGTTCAAGGAAATGATTTCCACTACCTAATGTACCTAATTGAGGTTGTCCACGACTTTTTGCTTTTTCACTAATCTTGTCAGGATTTGCGTGTTCAAGAGATCCTTGGCTTTCACAATGACTTGCATCTATACGCCATCCATATCCTTGCTCAACAGCCCATTTTACTCCCCCAAGTAATGCCTCATCTAATTCTCCTTTTGAAAAACGTCTTTGTCCCGTCCTCCCAACACCAGAGGGGACTGTCCTAAAGAGTGTTGATAAGAGGTCATCTAACTTAGGCTCGACTTCCTTTCTTTCAAGAGTCGTCCAAAGTAGACGTACACCACAGTTAATATCATAGCCAACGCCTCCAGGGGAAATAACGCCTCCTTCATTTACGTCAGTAGCACCCACACCACCAATAGGAAAGCCGTAGCCCTGATGACCATCGGGCAAGGTAATCGCAAACTTTTGTATCCCTGGTAGATGCGCTACATTTACGCACTGTGTAAGTGTAAGATCACCCTTCATCTTTTCTAGAAGTTCAGGACTAGCATAAACTCTTCCTGGAACTCTCATCCCTTGTTTATGTGTGATAGGGATTTCGTAAATGTTTTCCGAAATCTGGTTTAGTGGACCTTGATATGGCATTTCATAACCTCGCTTAAATTCAATACTTACAATAAATCTTATTCAAGCATTAAAAAACTCTTTATTTGAGTCCTCCAATTTTCTGGGGAGAACTGTTCATATACCAAACATTCTTTTTTATGAGAAGCGTGACCTTATATAAGCCTTCTGTTGATGGCTAGAGCCCCTATAAGGTTCAAAGCACATCTGAGTGAAACGTATATAATTACTTATGAATTTCAGTTGAAATCAAATGAGTTATTAAATGTCGAAGAAGAACAAATAAGGGATGCATATCAAACAAGAATGATAAATGCGTAAATTATCACGCCTAAAGAAGTGAAGTTCCTCAAGGTGTTGTTATGAGTTATAATATATTGGATCATACAGCTGATGTAAAATTTGAAGTAATCGGAAGTTCACTTGAAGAGACTTTTGAAGTTGCTGGACAAGCATTAATAGAGATTATGACCGATATATCAAAGGTAGAGGCGAAAGAGAAGAGATCAGTTACTGTAACTGGCGAGGATCTTTATGCTCTTTTATATGAATGGCTAGAAGCATTGATTGTCTTGTTCGACGCGGATGGCTTAGTATTTTCAAAGTTTAAAGTGCACAAAATAGAACTAAAAAATACTGAATGGTATCTTACAGGTGACGTTTGGGGTGAAGCGTTCGATATAGACAAACATCCACAAGGAACAGAAGTTAAGGCAATCACCTACGCTGAGATGCAAATACAAAAAAAAGAGTCGCATGTTCGTTTGCAATTTGTTTTGGATATTTAACCCAATTCTAATTGACATTTGAATATTTTGATTGAGAAAAATTCTCTTAAAGCAAAAGTAATTTTATCACTCTTCTATTAACATATATCTGTAATGTGGAATGTATGTCTTTGAGAAGATAAAAAATCTATAACAGGAGCCGACAAAAGAGCAACTAGGAGGAATAAGAATTTCAAAATTAGATCCTTGGGGAACGACATCAATAAGTGATTATGCGAAATTGATTGAAGAATTCGGAATTGAGCCTTTCTCTGAAGAATTGGTTAAACAAATTCCAAGACCTAATAAATTCATGCGACGTGGTATCAATTTTGGACATCGTGGATTCGATGTCATCTTAGACGCCATATTAAATAGAAAGCCCTTTGCGGTAATGAGTGGTATTAAGCCAACTGGCGCGTTTCATTTAGGTTCTTTGATGACAGCAAGCGAGATTGTTTATTATCAGAAGGAACATGGCGCTATGGCATTCTACGGTATAGCAGACATAGAGAGCCTGATGGATAATCAATTGCCTTACGATGAAGGGCTAAAGTATGCCATTGATAACACAGCAGATATTTTAGCACTTGGATTTAATCCAGATCCGAAAAAAGGTTACATCTGGCGACAATCAGCAGAAAAACGCGTGACTGACATCGCGTTTTTAGCGGGTTCAAAGGTTACAACCAATCAAATGCTTGCAATCTATGGTGAGCGAATTACTTTTGGTCTATATATGAGTGCATTAGTCCAAATAGGAGACATCCTTTTACCTGAAACAGAGGGGTTTGGCGGTCCAAAGCCTGTCGTTGTACCAGTAGGTGCAGACCAAGATCCACATTTAAGAGTAACAAGAGAAGTTGCACGAAAATTAAAAAATCAATTTGGCTTCGTTGAACCCAGCGCCACATATCATAAAATCATGCCTGGACTAGATGGTTCGGAGAAGATGAGTAAACGAAATCCAATGAGTTATTTCGACTTAAGTGAAGATCTTGAGGATATCAGAAACAAACTTATGAACGCTTTTACTGGAGGACGTGTAACAGCAGAAGAGCAAAGACGTTTAGGCGGTCAAACAGAAATATGTATGATTTATTTGCTAGCTATGTATCTGTTTGTGGAAGATGACACAATAATGCAGCAAATTTATAAAGAATGTGTTAACGGAGAGATTCTATGCGGCCCCTGTAAAGAGCGTGTGTGTGAATTCGTGCTGAGTTGGATCAAAGAGCACCGCAAAATAAAAGAGAAAAAGATTGATCTTGCAAGAAAGCTCCTTGAAGCTGAATAAGTTTCTACTAAAGACGTTGTTGTAAGATTCACCATAGCCAAGGTCTACCTGGATCCACTATTTTTTCCCTCAGTTTATTTTTTGGTTATTTAATGCTCTAAAAGATTTCTTTCTGAAAATTTATTTAAATAAAACACTTTTATGCTACTAAGAGTCTTTTTAAAAAGAAAATATGTTGTTTTAATAACAAATAGCAGTATGGGTATTAGCAAATCCTATTTTTAAATGAGATCTCGAAAACAAGGTATCATTAGAAAATTTTATAAAAGATGGCAGTAATACTTGCCTCACAAGATGATGTGATAATATGATAACAAAGAGGTTGACTTCCATTTCTTCAACACTATTTGTTTTAAGTAGTTTGTCGTCATCCTCGTCGTCGTCGTCGTCGTCGTGTTAATCACAATTAAATTCACGTTTAGTATCCGCTTTTTTTGTGATTTTATAAAACAAAAAGGTGAATCGTTTAATGAAACCTGAAGTTCATTTATTCGGAATGGAAGTTGATCGCCCCGCACAATTGGAAAAGAAAAACGCCGTATATATTATTATAGATGTTATCCGTGCAGGTACTATGATTACCTGTAGTTTAGCGGCAGGAGCAAAAGGAGTATATGCAGCCCCAGATCTTGATACAGTATGGCTTTTGAAAGATCGCATTGAAAACTGTATCT
>JAEORY010000477.1 GCA_016840645.1 Candidatus Borrarchaeota archaeon
GTACTATTTGTAGCATCTGAAATTCAGTTTGGAATAAAAAGGTTTGCAAGCACTATCCCTTCAAAATAAATAGCACTTAATTTATATTTGTTGTATCGTGCATTTAATTTCAAAATGTTTCATGGGGGTTAACATTTCATGTCCCCTAAAAAAAAGTCAAAACGGTCGAAGAAGAAGATAAAAGATGGTCTAAGAATAATTGAACTTAAAGATGCATCCCCTTTAGATGTTGGTATAAAAGGATTGACTTTGAAAACATTATGCGGTGATACTACCTCAATCGAAACAGAGAATCTAGTAATCGGATATTTATTTTTGGAGCCTGGAGCCCAGATAGAAAGCCATCATCATGATTATGAAGAATTTCAATACGTATTATCTGGAGTCGGAACACTTGAAGATGCTAACGGAAACATAACTGAATTGCACCCTGAGTTGGGATTCTATTGCCCTAAAGGTCCCGAAGGCGCCCATACTATTACAAATACTAGCGATTACCAAATGAACATTCTATTCATTCATTCAACTGAAAAAGGCGGAAAAATGCCCACACTTTCGTGGAGCAAAGACTGAGAATTTAGTCAAGTTGGGTGAAGTTATTGGATATTCAAGAAGCAATTTCGAGAAGACGTTCTATTCGCTCATTCACTGATAAAGAAATCTCAGATGAAGATGTAGATCAAATAATAGAGGCTGGGACATTTGCACCATCTGCGGGAAATTGTCAACCATGGGAATTCTTGATCGTCCGTGATAGGATAACGAAACAAAAACTTGCTGAGGCTGCATTAGGACAGAGGTTTGTGTCTCAAGCACCAGTTGTGATAGTCGTTTGTGCTAACATAAAACGATCAACAAGCAGGTATAGTTCGCGAGGACAAGAGTTGTATTGTATTCAAGATACAGCGGCTGCTATTGAGAATATGCTATTGATGGCAGTGTCAAAAGGACTTGGAACCTGCTGGGTTGGTGCATTTAATGAAGTTTTGGCGAAAGAAGCCCTTGAACTTCCTGTTGGTATTCGACCTGTGGCCATTATTCCACTAGGTGACCCTGCTGAAACGCCACAAATGCCAAGGCGAAGAAGTTACGAAGATGTAGTTCATCATGAGAAATGGTAACCTTTGTTTAATTTAATCAGTTATTTATTTAATTTGCACATATCTTAGGATTTCATCTGCATGGTTTTTAAGATAATGAAAGCATAATACAAAGAAGTTACGAAGATGTAGTTCATCACGAGAAATGGTAACCATGGTTTAATTTAATCGGTTGGTGATCTTATTGGATGGTGAAGAAGTAATCAAATCTAGACGCACAATTCGTAAATTTACCGAAGAAGATGTTTCTGATGAAACTGTCCGCAAAATCATTGAGGCAGGGATGCTGGCACCTTCAGCGGGCAATATGCAATCATGGGAATTCATAATCGTACGTGATAAAACAACAAAATATAGCCTTTCTCAAGAAGCTTTAGGACAACCACATGTATTAGAATCTCCAGTTACAATCATCGTAGCAACTAACACAAAAATTGCAGAAAAAAAGTATGGCTCTCGAGGACGCGAGGTATACTGTTTTGTGAGTGCTGGGGCAGCAATTCAGAATATGCTATTGATGGCAGTGTCACTAGGCTTGGGGGCTGCTTGGGTTGGATCATTTAAAGAACGTTCAGTGCAGGAAATCTTGAAACTTCCCACAGAGATACGTCCTGTTGGCATTATAGCACTCGGACATCCTGTTGAAACACCAGATATGCCAAAACGGCGAGCTTATAAAGAAATGGTTCATAATGAAAAATGGTAACCATAATCCCTATTATAATGGCTTTCTGAACATCAATAACAATCAAATCTTCTTTAAAAATTCAGTTGAAATATCTCACGTTACAAACTTGACAATATCAAAGTCGCCTATTTGATATTGAAATGAATTCGTTGATTTTGTTATTATTTTAATAACCCTATCTTTTAAAGAGAGCCTACAAGAAATTCCTTTGAACGCTATATCTTTCCAATGTATATGAAAAGAATAAGGATGAAAACGTACAAATTTGTTAAAAGGATCTGTCTCAAAAATCTTGCCAATAGCAATTCCATTGACCTTTACAATATCCCCTTGGGAAATGTTGTAAGCGTCTTCAGTAAAGATGCCACCGTGTCCAAAATGTGGTATTCCAGCATCAATTATCCCGCTATATAAAACATTTTCTCCCATTTTTTCAATATTGACCTTTAATCCAGTAAGTTTTTGCTTGCTGAAGGCGTCTTCGGTAACTTCAAGGAATAAGGCGTTAGGTGTATGTTTAACTAACTTTGCTTCAAGAGGTGTTTCACTGATTTTTCTATATTCTTTAGAAAAAATGTCGAGCTTTTGACAGAGATTCAATTGTAATGCCCCTCTCGCTCTAACAGTATCATCTTTTGGTCTTAGTTCACAATGTAGATGTGGATCTGTCCAACGAGCAAAGAAAAAACTTCGTATATACTCACCTATTTTGTCCCCGATATCAATGTGCTCGCCTTGAGAGAGCGAGCGAGCAGGTTTAACATGAAGAATTTTAGTATACACGCTTGGATCATCATCGTTTTGCACCAGAATAAGATATTCTAACTTAGATACGTTAGGTAATGTTGAGTGACCGCGAAAGGATTGAATTTTACGTATTGTTCCACTAACAGGACTATGAACATCTCCTCCGAAGGATAATTGACTAGGATATATATCGATCCCAGTCATATTCTTATGAGAATAAAAAGGAGAATTGAAGAAAGAAATGAATCCATCCTCTGGTGCATGAATAAGATTTCCTCGAAATTTTGCTACAGGGGTAAATTTCGACGAGTCCACACTCCGTTTTTTCGGATAGATTTACCACAAAATATAATTTAAATCAAAAATTTAATAATGAAAGGGGTTATAATAACTCTTGCTTTTGGAGTAAATTTTAATAGTGAGCATTGTCTCTTACTTTCCTTGTCATCATTTTGACTCAATCGAGGTAAAGGCTGACAAAAATGAGTAAAGTACGGGTATTTATAATCACAGATGAAGGAGAATATAATGAACTTCCTTTTCAGAATAAAGATCAACTTGATAGTGAAGAAGTCTATCTGATCGTTGATGAGTCTGGAAAAGACATCTGGATCTATAAAGGTGTCAATGCGCGTATAAGAAAGAAATTCCTAGGAGCACGTGCAGCTACAGAATTACGACAAGATATTGGTTTTACCTTCAAAGTTCACAGTCTCGATGAAGGGGAGGACGATCCTGATTTCAAAGCATTAATCAGTGGCGCTGAACCTTCTACTACACTTAAGACTATTAAAAAGACTGAAAAGGTAACACCTCGCGCCAAACGCAAATCTAGAACTCCTACTAAAAAAGTATCAACAGAAGACACTGCCCCGTATATGCAACTTACAGATATCGTACCTACCCCAACATTGAAATCTCATGAAAGTCCAACAGAAATGGAAAAACCTTCAGAGACCCTCGTAGAGAAAAGAGTTGAAATATCCACAACCGAGACTGTAGACAAAAAGAAATCTGCTCCCACTGTTACTCCCTCAATAACTCCTTCGCAACCAGATCTTGATTCTGTTATGAAAAAACTTGACGGAATTGAGCACCTTGATGGATATCTGCGTGAACTAGTGATTATAGGACATGACTGTTATGCAGTTTCAGAAAAAAGTGTAAGATTTCTAGGAGAGGAACGTGTCGAGAGGCAATTGGAGCGTATGACATCTACATCTATGCCCGAGGG
>JAEORY010000478.1 GCA_016840645.1 Candidatus Borrarchaeota archaeon
TGTTTACTGCTTCTTCTGTTGTGCAGTTTCTATGTATAACTCCAAGTCCTCCAAGTCTAGCTAGTTCTATCGCCATTTCCTCTTCAGTAACTGTATCCATTGGAGACGAAACAAAAGGCAAAACCAATTTGTGATTTAAAGTGATTCTTGATGAAATATCAGGATCCTTGGGTTCAACTGAACTCCATCCTGGCAAAAGAATGACGTCATTAAATGTAATAAGCGTTTCCATATTATTTTCTTTCCAAAATGACAATTAATGTCCCTCACAAACTGGGTTAATTTGGCGTGAAAAGTTAATTTAAAACCTTACAATTATTTATAAAACAGCGCAATTGTTGATATAATTCCACGGTTTTATGATAATTATCAATCTTTCCCTTAGAAAAGGAAAGACCAGCCTTAAGGTTATCAGGCTGTGCGCTCGTCACCAAGTTCAAGACATGCTTCATCAACGCTGTTTTTTTCAATATTTCTGTAGTCTTGAAGGAGGTTATCCCGCTGTGCTCAAAGATGTCATGGATCATCGACCATGTACGGTAAGGACTGCCCTGTTTCACACGGGGCTCTAAATAATCCCCGACGTGTGAGAGCACCCAATCGTAAATAGAGGGAATCTCTTCCTTAAACCCAAAACCTCTTCGAGCTATTACATAACTTGCTAAATGATGGACTGACAAATTATGTAATCGTGAATACTTGTATTTCCCGATAAGGGAGGTATATCCCGGAAATACCTTTCGAACGGACACACCGCGTTTTTTGCACTTTCTTTCTAATAATTGCAGGGCGGTGGTTTTCAAATTACTTACTTTTCGATTGCGTTTTGTATTATATGAAAATTTTTGGTCGAATTGTAAATCTTCGACCACAATTCCTTTACCTATATTGATACAATAATTGACGACTTTATCCATCTTAAAGGAAATATAATCCTCACGTTTGTCTTTTCTATAGTTGTGAAGGTTGCCAAACGAGATACTATAATAAGAAAGTAAATTGCCGTTCTTGTCCACATTGGTCAGGGCTACAAAGTTATAATTAAAATCTAAGCCGATGGCGCCATGTTCGTATCCATAAAGTGGTGTTGGTTCTTGGATATCATAAGACACATGGATAAAGTAACGTACTTCTCCCTTAAAGAGTTTCCTTTTCACGGACATCGTGTATTTGTCGACTTTAAGAACCTGCTGAAACTGCTGTTCCTGTACAGAATTCACTGATATGGGGATGATCAGCCATTTGCGCCCCTTTTGCTTGGAAAAGGTTCGTATCTTAACTGTTTTATCAGGCAAAACCTTGCTGTTATGATTTTTCACTCCGTTTTGTTTCTTTCCGATGCAACCAAAGGAAGAATCCCGTTGTATCCTGAACTCTTCCCTACTTATCTTGCCGCGTATTCTGTCTCTGAATACTTTCTTAGTGCCAAATACTACGGGTTCGAGGTGCAAATTGTGTAGTTTAGCCATTATCAAGGATCTGCGGTCGTATAATCCTTTTAACCGTCTGTCATGTGTATCTTGATCCTTTATTGATTTGATTTTCCTGTTAATGACTTGTAGCTGCTGTATTATGTATTTCCGTCGTTTTTTCAGCCATGTTTTTTGTGCTTCCAGTTTCGCCTTGTTATCAATCACGATGGTGTTGACGTAGGGATTGTTGTAACAAATAGACATCAAGCACTGCTGGATGGTTTTGCCCTCGCCAAAGCGCTCAGCAATATATTCATCGCCATAAAAAAGAAGATTATAGCCGATTCGTTTCACTCGATTATAGATGGTCAAGATTTCATGGAGTTTACCTTCCTGTAGCTTGTCAGGATAAATCCTGAATTTGACGGTTTGAATCATTCTTCGTTATCCCCCTGCTCTCTTCTTCTAGTTCAAGTTTGTTTTTGATAACTGTTTCCTAATATCTTCAAAATACAGCTTGAATCTTTGAATTTCCTTACTTGGTAATGGATTATTATGCGCAATAATATTTCTTGAAAGTTCAATATCATCTAGCCTTGCTTTAATCCATTCTTGATTTGGAAAAAACTCTTTAAATTCATCCCAGTCTTTAGTAATTATCAAATGTAAATCACCAAAATCTGTATAGAAAATCCTATCTGAACCCCTCTGGCTATGCCATCTATTTTTTCCCTCTTTATTTAACCTTTTACTGACTTTTCTGTTTATTGATAAGGAGACTCGTTGCTCCCACCACTTCTCCCCATAGTTTTCTTTCAATACACTCATTATAAAATATCTAAGTGCATTTTCAAGCAAATACAACATTGGATAGACGTCTGCCATTCGCTTTGCTTCATTAGCCAAATTCTTAGGTAGTAAAAAATTTTGGAGTAACCTTTCCCCAAATTTAATAGAGACCGTTGGAGTAGTCTTTCTATTGGTTTGCTTCGCCTTCATCAAGGGTATAGTTGCTGCTTGCGTTTTTCTTAACGTTCTTAATTCATCTATTTCTTCCTTTTTAAGATACTTAGAGACATCTATTTTCATTTGTGCAGCTAGAAGATTAACTGCAGTCTTATTTGAGATCGTGTAATCATATTCTTTCCTCTTTTCTTGTATTATTTGGTAAATGCGGCTTTCGCTCTTTCCAGTTTTTTTTAAAAGAGCATTAAACACTTCTTTATTAATTCTAGTCAGTAAATTCACCTGGGGTAGTTTCTTCTTTCAACTTTTTTGACTCTTCTTTTCTAATCTTGTGCAACGTGACATTGACATAATTCTGAGTCTTTCCAAGTATTCGTGCAATATCGCTTGGTTTGATTCCTAAATTATCAAGTAGTTGAACTTGTTCCTTCACTTTCATATCTTTAACAACGTATAAAGCAGTCAGTTTGATGATTATATCTAATTTCTCAAACTGGTTATTATCCATCTTTACTCTACCTGTCTATATTGTTTAGTTATAGTGTATACTTTGTATCACACTTCTAACAAGATCTCAGATTAACGACCAATTTAGTCATATAATCCAGTAGATTGATAGTAAACTTTGCCTTCTTTTTTTATTCCACGAATCGCTCCTTTTTCGGACAACTCAGATATTCTTCCCTTTGCAGTTCTACTACTCTTACCTGTAGCTTGTGATACTTCTTCTGCTAACGTAGTATAGTCTCTGGATCCGTCAGCTAAATCTAGAATTTTTCTCGAAATAGGATCCTTTGTAATATCTTCCTTGAATTTCTGAATAATTGACCTATTAGCCAGTTTCCAAAGGATTATTAATTGATCTAATCTATCTACAACATCTTTAAGCGAGATCTTTTCACTCATTAATCTCAACCAGTGAGTCCATTAAATCTTTTTATCTATATTCCAACTTCGCTAGTGAAAATATTCTCTTATATCTATCTCCACGACGCATATAATTCCTTGCATCTATTTTTTGCTCATCTAAGCAACCTACTCGAACAAACCTGAATTCTCATAGTATACTTCCTCATTTTATAGTCTTGACAAAATGACATTTGAGATAAACTCGTCTAAAGTCCTCTTCTCCCCAATTGATTACTTTAATTAGGTTTTTAATGGTTTATGGAGGAAAGAATGAGATTAGAGTAAGCGATGGTTGGGGTAATTTAAAATACTATCTAGTGTCACCATTTATAAAATTCCATTAAACAATCCTGTTTCGAGTTGGAAAGCATGATGTCTAAGACAAGAACTGAAGATCTTATCAATGATCTTAAGAAGTTATGTGATTATGTTATTGAAAATGGTGCCTCTAGGGCAAAGTTCTTTGATGCAGACGCCG
>JAEORY010000479.1 GCA_016840645.1 Candidatus Borrarchaeota archaeon
TGGTAATTTCAATCCTTCTAAAGCCTTATCTTCAAACACCTGCTTTGCCACGTGCATTAATGTCTTTTCGATGCCTGCGATGTTGTGGTTCGTTGCAACCAAGAGGTTAGCTTTCTTACAAATACCTTGGCTATCAGACCAGATGTTATACAATAACGTTCCTCGAGGTGCTTCCGTCATACCGACACCGCTTCCTTCTTTTGGCTCGACGTCCAATGTCTTGCAATCAGGGTTAACGATGTCTGGATCCTTGAGTAAAGTGGCAATCACTTCAATTGCTTCCACGGTTTCAATGATACGAGCCCAGTGATAAGCAAACGTGTGATGTGGACAATCTCCGATCCTCTCTCTCATCTGCTTGAGGGCTTGATCAGCTAAGGGTGTCGCCATTTTATCTGCAGCGTTGATCATTGCCAGGCAATTTGCACGATAAATACCCTCAGGATACCCTGCAGGCTTATAATACATGTGCGTGGCGTACGAATGATCTGGAATGTGCTCTCCTAACGCCTCCAAGTAATTGTGATAATCGTAATCTATTTTCTGTCCGTCTGGAGTGACAATCCTTATGTCTCCATCGTAAATGTCGTGAACGCCGTTTTTCGTCATCCCAAAGTAATAAGTTGGAACAACACCTACATTGGCAATAACATCAAAGTAATCATCAACGACTTTCAAGGCAATATCTACGGTTTTTTTTGTGAATTCGATTTGTTCATCGATTACCTTAAGGAATTTATCACGCACATCTTCGTCCAAAGACTTTTTCATTCCTCCTACGATTGCAGAGATTGGATGGACCGATTTTCCACCGATAGCAGCGCATAATTTTTGACCGAAATCCATCATTTTTAAGGCCATTGCACCAACATCGGGCATTTTATTAATGACATATACGACATTTCTCAACGCAGGGTCGGCCATTGGACCTAATAAGAAATCAGGTGCAGCCAACGCGTAAAAATGTAACACATGAGAACTATATTGCTTGGCGTTCATTATTAACTGTCGCAACTTGTACGCTGGTGTTGGAATTTGAACACCCCATGCATCCTCAACTGCCTTAGTCGGCGTAATATGGTGAGGAATTGGGCAAATTCCGCAAATTCTTGGGGTTATTCTTGGAATATGCTCGCAATAACGCCCTTCAACGAACTTCTCAAAGAATCTTGTTGATGTAATGTTGAATTGCACGTCTTGAACTTTTCCATCGTCTCCAATCTTGATATGTAATCCACCATGACCCTCTAATCGGGTGACTGGCTCAACCACTATTTCTTTTACCATTTTTATTCACCCTCCATATTATCATGACGTTTATAGCCTAAAGTGCTAGATGCTAATGTAAATCGATTGAATAATCCGGCTGGATCTTTGATTGCGTTCATGATTTCACCAACATCTTTTTCAGCGCATAGAGATCCTAATGTACTTATGAATTTTGCTCCTTGATCTTTCACTCCTGCAGGTGGACCATAACAACCTAAACAAGGGGCGTTCGCTTTATTAGGACATATAGCTCCACAACCGGCTTGCGTTACTGGACCTAAACAAATATATCCTTGTTCTAAGAAGCATTTATCCATGGTAGGCAATCCTTCATAATCACGCTTCAAATCAACTGGTACTTTATCGGCAACTTCTCTTTCGCAATGACTACATACTGTTTTAGAACTAAATTTAAAGTTCGGATCGTCTTTTAACAGAAATAATGCTTTCCCAACAATTTCATCGATAATTTTGGTTCCCGTAGGTGCCACATCTAAAACCGTTTTTCCATCGACTTCTTTTACAGCAAAGCTTTCTGGTTCGTAAGCCAATCTTTGGAGTAAATCGCCACGGAAATAAAAGTTGGTAATATTAGAGACGCCTAAATATAAATCCAAAAAATGTTGTAAACTTGCTCCTTGTTCGGGCGTTAATACATCAATGCTATCAATCATACCTTTTAATTGATCAGCTTTCGCTCCCATTTTAGTTGTTGGTTTAAAACATCCAAAACATGGTTCATCATTATTTGGACACATTTCTTCGCAACCTACAGCTGTCAAGGCACCATAACATAATGTTCCTTTGTCTAATAAACAACCCTTTTTTAACAAACTACAGGAATCACACACGCTTGCGTTTTTATTTAAAGAAGCGGGACCTTCACCAACAACTGTTAGTAAATAAGCAACAGCAGCAAGAATATTCTCTGTAGTAGGCGGACATCCAGGAACGAATACATCAACATCAATTATATCCTTAACGTTAATAATATGATCTTCAAAACCTGGAACGTGTTCTGTTGGTTCCTTTGGATTATCATCGGTTATAGCCTCAGTTTCCATGAATTTTCTCTTGATTAGTTCTTCCTTGTCGAATAAATTCGCCAAACCTTTTACACTACCGTAGCATGCGCACGCTCCTAAAGCTACAATAATCGCACATTTTTTTCTCATTAATTTTGCATTAGCAGTGTCTTCTTTTGTTCGCGCAACGCCCTCAATGAATCCTACAACAATATCTCCATCAGGACGAGCTTCTAATGAATCGTGTTTGAAGTCTACGACTGCTGGCCAGTATACGATCTCCAATTCCGGAAGAATAGGAAGCAAACCAAGGTGAGCGTTGAGGAGACTTTGATGACAACCCCAACACGAAGATAATTGCATAAAAGCTACTTTAACTGGCATGTTTTTTCATTATTTTATTGTATTTTCAATTTTTAATTATTATAATTTGGTTTAATGTAAAATTTTTAAAAAACATGTTGATTCTTGCGGATTTTTCTAGGAAAAGTACATTTCTTATAGTTCAATTCTACGGGAGTGAGTATAAATATTCATTCTTGACCCTCTAACAAAACCTATCAAGGTAATACCATAACCAAACGCCAATCTAATTCCAGATTCAACAGCTGCAGATAAAGACACGACTATGGGGATTTTTGCTCTTATTGCCTTTAGTACTGAATCTCCAGTTAATCTTCCCGTTGAAGTTAGAAAGATATCTTTGAAGTTGTGTTTTTTTAAAAGGAGATCTCCCATAACTTTATCGATGGCATTGTGTCGGCCAATATCTTCCTTACATCCTAACAATCTTCCTTCAAGGTTAAATATAGCGGCACCGTGGCATCCTCCTGTTTCTCGATATAAAACGGTTTCCTTTTGCATCTCTTTTATTGAAGTATATATGAGTTCTGACTTAATTTTGATATCATCTCGTGATTTTATAGCTTCTTTCGATTCATCGAGAGTTCTCTTAATTAGATCTCTCCATGGTGAGGAGATACCACATGTAGTATCAACTACTCTGCTAATCGGATTAAGATTGAGATTTTGAACTTTAAATTCAATTGAACTCTGCAATATTACATTAATTTTATTATCTAACTCATCTACATTGACTTCTTTAATATCTTCTATAGAATTTATGATACCTATGGAAAATAAGAATCCTACAGCTAATTCCTTTAGATCCTTTGGTAAGCAGATGATATTTGCAAGAGGTTCTGAATTCACATTAAGATCAATTGGACTTTCGATGAGAACCGTGTCAATCTCATCACTTTTTTTGCTTTTCTTGATCCTTGTGATATTTACGGAGCGTTTAAACAAATTTCTACATTCTAATTTGTGCTTCTATTATTGTTAATATATTGTTCCTTATAATAAAGTCTTCTTCCTAATTGAGATAGGAATATGGTTAAAAAATATAAAAATAGCATGCTAAATTAGGCAGCAACAAAAAGCCGACCATTAGAGCTATTAGAGACCTT
>JAEORY010000480.1 GCA_016840645.1 Candidatus Borrarchaeota archaeon
ATGCTCAGGTAATAGATTTCGAAACTTTACCCGATGGCACCCCTACTTATGATGGTCAGGAAATATTCAATGAATACCAAGCGGTTTATGGTGTATCATTTTTATTGCTAGATAGGAATACGGGCGAATTTAAAGGATATCCCGTAATTGCCAAGACCGGCAAACCTGCAACAGCGTTTCAAGGGTGCAGTGGTAATGATGATACACCCTTACCAGGTCAAGGATTGGGCCAGAGTTTCTTAGTTGTGCCCAATAATACTTCGAATACTGGTATCGACCTTTTGATTGACTATGAACATCCTGTTTCAGCAGCTTCAGGGGTAGTCATTGATGTTGATTTACATGGTGGAGGAACGTATGAAGAGTGGACAGCCATCGCCTATGATGTAAATAATGTTGTATTAGATCAATTTGTCGTTACTGCACCACAAGATGAATGTCCTCAGTGTTCACAATGTTATTCACCTTCATCTGGATATGGTGATGGAAGAGGATTTACATGGAATATACTAGATCCCAATCAAAGTATCCAATCTATTATATTAACATCGACGGGTACTTCAAACACACCAGTCGCATTTGATAATTTTACACCTTCCACTACTGCCAGACAGCCATCAATTACAATATCATCGTCTCCCTGGAACAGTATACATATGGGTGAAACCGTTAATCTTTCCGTTGAACTCACAGGCGGTTCCTTACCAGTAACCTATCAATGACAAAGAGAAACTTCTGCTGAAATGTGGGAAAATCTGGGAACATATGCAGTTGAAACTGTATCGCCAAGTTCTACGACAAGATATCGAGTTATTCTTACTGATGCTGATTTGCAGGAAGTTATAAGTAAACCCTATATCATTAGAGTATCATCTCCATCGCCTGACATTAATGGTGATGGAGAAATTAATTTACTCGATTTTTCAATCATGGCTAATAAGTGGCTAGAGGAGGTATTGCGTGTTAGCCATGGCTTAGTAGCATACTATAATTTTAATTATTCTTTAGATGAAGTTACTTATGACAGCTCAGGAAACAACAATAATGGAAATATTCATGAGGTGGTATGGAGTGAAGGAAAAGTCGGTAATTCAATACTTATGGATGGAAAAGCTAGTTACGTAGAAATTCCCCATTCCTCTTCTTTAAAGTCATATAAAAATACTAACCAGTTGACAATATCAACATGGATTTATGTCACATCTGAACCAAACAATAATTCCGACCATATCTTTTGGACAGAACATACAGTTGGGCATGAACATCAACATTGGTTCTCTCCTCAGTTGTCTACAGGTGTTGTTGGCTGGAGGCTGTGGGATATAAATGAAAATTATTATGATTGCTGGAGCAGTAGAGTGCTGGACTTGAATAAATGGTATCATTTAGCAGGTACCTTTGACGGCTCTACTATGAAATTATATATTGATGGTACTATAGACACAACTGTAGAAGCAGCTTTTAAGATTTCTGCTGGTACTTCATCGCAATACATCGGAACAAAGAAAAAACTTGATTTTGGTGATTTTTTTCAAGGTCTTATCGACGAATTCCGTCTATACAACCGAGCCTTAACCGAAGGTGAAATAGAATACCTATATAATAATCCATAACCCTGATCAAGTATTTCAAGGGACAAGTAGGGACAAGGCTGCCATGCTTAGCATTGGCGGCCTATTTTATTATGCACCTACAACCGATAACATCCCCTCCCCCAAAATCACGACACAAGGTCGATATTCTTAGTATAACTTGAAGGGCAATCTCATTTTGCCCACCCCCAATTTCTCAGCACACTGTATAGAATTTCCTCCTGGCTCGATCTCCAGAGTTCCATTTTCTTAATTCCTGTAAAGTAAAAACAGGAACAAAAAAATGGAACTCATGACTAATCAAATCGAAAAACAACTACCTCCTCTCTACAGTCAAGAAAATATATCTGACCCCATGTGCCATTTGAAATACTTCACACCTGATGCAGGATGGACATGGCTGATACTGGAAGCAGAAAAAGAAGAAGACGGCGATTTCCTCTTCTTTGCCAAAGTAATTAGTCCAATGACTCCAGAAGGTGAATTGGGGTATGTACGACTATCGGAACTGAAGAGTGTCCGTGGCCCATTAGGACTTCCTATTGAAAGAGACCTGTATTTCAAACCTACCAGATTATCAAAATGTTAGTATCTCCAGAGTAAGCAAAATTCAATGTAGGTATAACAAAAACGATTAATAATTTATGCGGAAAAATAATGAAACCTAATAAAATTATCAACATATTAGTCTTATACGGTGGCATACCTGAAACCTGCTTCACTATTGGCAACGAATCAGAATCACAGGGAACTAAAAAAATCAGTAATATAACTACCAACCTATGTAAGAAGTATCTGAGGGATAACCTGTCAGAAGAAATTATCCAGGTGAAAATCACTGAAATCCAGAGCAAGCTCCTTGCTGATCAGTATGTAACAGTAGGAGACTACGAAATCTATTTGATAGAGTCGATTTTGGTATAAATATAGGGAGAAATTATAATGCGAAATAGAACTATCCAGTGGTGCGAAAGTAAGGTAATGGAAATCTTAAATAGGCAGGCAGTAACTACGTATTTGGCTGTATCTGCTTTAGTACTTGAAAATGTTCGTTCAATAGAGGAGCAGTATAATTTGGATATAGCGATTGAAAACCTAATCTCAAAAAGAATGATTAAACGAACCAGGATTGACGGCTTTACAACATATTCACTGAGAGCAGCATAATATAATATGAACCAGATTACACAAAGCGACATCAATACCTCATTCGAGCAGGAAATTAATCTGTGGAAAATCATTGGCAACCAGACCTGTTCGGATATATTGAAAGTAGTAGCGGAACAAATAACTACTGATGGATTGGAAGAGAATACACTGATTGCTTTGATAGGCAAACCTAACAGCGGCAAAAGAACTTTTTCCCTCGCATTAAACAATACCCTATGCTTTGAATTCAAAGAAACACTAGGCGATACGCTCGCCTTCGGTGGTGATGATATCTTCCGATATTTCAAAGAGGGAAACGAGGAAACTACCTATTTCATTAATAATGCCAGTAATATAAATCGTTTTGCCCAGACGATCATATATAGAATTATCAGGCAAAATAAATTACGCAATAATATTCCATTTGAAGATAAGCCTGAAATAATACCTATACATAACAGGTTGATAATTTTATCTTCGAACAATACTGACAGAATAGTTCAGCCGTTACAAAATACGATTAAAATGAAATGCTATCTACAGGACCGCTTGCCCCAAAATGACATCTTTCAAATACTCAAACAGCGGTGCCAGTATTTAGGGTGGGAATTGGAAAATGAAGAAATTATTTACAATATAGTCGCTGTTGCTATTGATGTGTCTCAGGCTTTGAATATTTTAGAATTTACCTATCGATTGATGAAAAACAACAATGATAGTATTATCAAGGTCGATCACCTTAACAGATGTTTGAGGCTGTTAAATCAGAATCACCAGATCAAGAAAATCACAGACGAACTGATGGTATAATATTTCAATTATACCTGCAGGTAAGTTGATGAACTTTCCCCCGGTTTGGCATGAAGATACTTCCCTGTAGTTTGAATTGAACTATGGCATAGAGTTTCTTTTACGAGACTAATCTTTGCACCTCGGTCAAGAGCATGAGAGGCATGAGCATGGCGAAACCAGTGTGTTGAGATATTTTTCTTTATACCTGCATTTTTAGCAGATTTCTTAA
>JAEORY010000481.1 GCA_016840645.1 Candidatus Borrarchaeota archaeon
TTAGATGCTTCTGAGAAGACTTTTTCTCCACTAGAAGAGAATTTTATGGCTAACATAGTTTGGTGTGCGCCAAATTCACTACTAAAATCGATAGTTACCAGATGTACCTGTCCAGTTGCTCCAAATCTTGTGACTTCATCCACATCACGTACATCAATTACCTGTGGTAGTTGACCAATTGCTTCATAGACATTCTCTCTTAGGACTTCTTCAAAATTTGAAATAACTGTCATTAATGCTTGTTTGTAATGGATACGATCAACAATATCTTCATCATTTCTGTAACTCATTCTGGCACCTTACCTGAGAATTTGCGCCTGTTAAATTGCATCGTCACCTGCGAGAGCTAATAATGTATTCCATTCATCTTGGGTTTTCGCAAAAACGCCTATGTTTCCAAGCCGAATATTCTTCAGTCCTATATCTTTTACAGAAAAATATGATTTTAACATTTGCATTAGACTAGGACTTGGAACTTCTTGTAACTTATATTCTGGGAAAAAGGCAAGGATTGAAAATGGAATGCTAGGATCGATATCTGCGATTAATTGTGCGATTTTTGTTATTTGGTCGGTTTCTACCCATGTGGGAATAAAAAGTGTCAGGACTTCCAGTACAAATCCGCGATCTACAATTTCTTGAGGAGCCTTCAGTATCCATTCATTTGTTGTGCCGCACAGTTTTTTGTAAATTTTTTCATCATAGGCCTTGATGTCAAGCCAATAGGAATCAACCCCGGCTGCTTCAAACTTGTCCAAATTGTTTGGAGTTAGTCCATAGCCATTTGTTTCTAGTAACACCCAAATATTTTCGCATTGCGCTTTTATTTTTTCAGTAACTTGAACGTAAAAGTCCGCACAGCAGGTCAAGTCTCCTCCCGTAAATGCAACAATATTACGTGCTGGACCATAACCTTGCGGACTCTGTACTATCTGAGAGGGAGATAGCTTTTTCGGACATAGAGGTCCCTCCTCTCCTTTGATAATACATGAGCCACAATGTCTGCATAAGTCTGTGGCGTAATACATCAAAGCGTGTTCACGGGGAACCTCTATCGTCACCATTTCTTCATATTCTGCGACTCTTTCTGCAATCTCATCAGTTGAGTAGAAATTACCATTCGTAATTTTACTGAAATACCATGAATGACATTTTAAACAGTTGTGGGAACATCCACTCTGATAAATCGACAAATAGTCTTCTGGACGTGAAAGGTGAACGCTTTTAATCATTCTATGCCATGTAATATCTTTCTTTTTTAGTGTTACTTCGCATGCTTGTTTTAAAGTACCATCGGGCACTTTTGTAAGGCAACTGCCCATAGGAAATCCTTGTTCGACCATTTGGCATTTCATAAAATCCCTGCAATATGAATAAGATCGAATAATATTTGGTATTTAATTCTTCCGACAGGTGGGGGATGAAAGCCGCTAGCTTTATATAGTTTTTTGGGGTAGAACTACTGATATCAGGGTCTGCGTGACGCCTATGAATCTGACACAGCAAATAAGGATCTTTCCCACACCAGAACAGGAGGAGGTGCTCTGGAAACTTTCGGAGAAATGCAGACTCATCTATAACTTTGCCCTTGCCGAACGAAGGGACGCCTATAGACACGGTATTAAAGGCGTGAATTATCGTAAACAGCAAAATGACCTGCCAATGATCAAAAAGCGATACACTGAATATAGATGGGTGTATTCGAAGGTCTTACAGTATACTCTCAGATCGTTAGCTGCCGATTATGAGTCGTTTTTTGCCCTTCGAAAAAATGAGCACGCCGATGCCCGACCCCCGCGATTCAAAGGCATGCATTACTTCACCACCATGGTCTATAACCAGTCGGGGTTCAAACTAGAACACGGAAAAATCTCATTTTCCCATAACTACAATGATCTACCTTTAGAGTTTGCCCTGCCTGAAAAATTCTCTTTTGATGATACGCAGGTAAAACAGATCGCCATTTCTGAACAGCGAAAACGGTATTTTGTAACCATCACCTACCAGGTGGAAGTACCGTCCTATGTGGATAACGGTCGGTACCAGGCCATTGATCTGGGAGTTACCCACATCGTTACTGCCGTCAATTCTCAGGGGAAGTTCTTGGTGGTGAACAACCAGCGGCCAGACAAGTACTGGAATCCCAAAATCGCCAGGATACAAGCACGGCGGGATAGGTGCAAGAAATACAGTAGACGGTGGAGATTATTCAACCGTATCAAACACAAGTACGAGCGGAAACGTGATGCGCAACTCAAGGATTTCCAGCACAAACTCAGCAAGAAGGTAGTGGAGAACACCAAGGCGAATACCCTTATCGTAGGTGAGCTGCAGGTCAAAGCCATGGCACAGTCAACGAAGGTGCCGAATTGTATGAAGTCGGGGTTAAACCGCGCCACACAGAACACGGGTACGCTGGGGCGGTTCGTGCAATTTCTAACCTACAAATCGAAACGAGTAGGTAAAAGATTAATAGAATTTGACGAGCGCAATACCTCCCGAGAGTGTTATATGTGCGGTAAACTTCACTATATGCCGCTGTGGGAACGAGTTATGAATTGTGAGTGTGGTAACGTGATCGCCAGAGATAAAAATAGTTGTGTGGTACTCATGAAACGTTACCTATCACAGAATGCCAAGTGGACGGGCTATCAAGCGTTTCTTGATAATCTGCGACACACAGCCAAAGGTAAAACGAAATTACCCAGTCCCAGTTATGGATATGGTTCGGAGGACTCGCAGGAAGCCCCATCCGTCAGGGTGGGGTAGTTCACTTGCTTCTTTTCCTGAAATCACAGGCAGTTTTGTCAAATCGTAACCTCAATTACCTGTCCTTTACCTACCGAGAGAACGTCTTCATCTGGCTCAAGATACAGTTCAATGGCTTCTTTTATGTTCTCAATGGCGTCTTCCATCGTTTTTCCTTGAGATATACAACCTGGAAGCGAAGGGACTTCAACCACGTACCATCCGTCTTCTCCTTCTCTGACGATGACTTTGAATTTCATAGTTATTGTTTTTTACAAAGATGCTTATAAGGCTACCTCATTGTTTAGTAGTTTTTTAGATGTCCATTCGAAACGTTGTTTAAAGAAGCGACAAGATCTATAGTGCTTTAAGAATGCAATGCGAAGACTTTTACTAGAAATAAGAAGACTTTTTCCAGAAATTATTTATTATATTGGCGTCTTAAAAGCATATGTTGTATCTAGTCGAAGGATTGGGTTTCTTATTGCTTGCCTATCACCTTGCAAAATATAGCGGATGGAAGTCCGCTCTAATGACTTTTTCTGCTATTTTAATCGTTGCAAGTGTTTTTGATCCTCTCCTCTATAGCGCTGGATTTATTTGGACAGCAAATAACCTCGTACAAAGTATTTTTATAAATGGAGTAGTCTATCTTTTCGCACTTTCAGGTGTAATAATAGAAAAAGGAAAATCTCCTCAATAAACTTTTGCTAAATAGAAGACAGTTCATGAAATTATTTATTTTTTTCAAAATAGTGACTATATATAGTATCCTGTTAATAATTCAATGTATAACGATTGGAATGACCTATACTTACATCTATAGAGCAAGAAAGCACCACAGCTTTAGCGTGGTGATGAAGTGCGTGTTTTTTTTGGATGACATATGCACAAGATTATATAGCTAGTTTCTATATACTGTTTTGGTATGAAAATAGAGACACCTTCTAAGAACTATCACGCAACAAATCATTATGTCTATAGTTGTCAATATCATGTTATTTTCTGTCCTA
>JAEORY010000482.1 GCA_016840645.1 Candidatus Borrarchaeota archaeon
TTATGCGTTCAGCTTTAAAAGCTTTAACCTGCGACTTAGACCCGTCTTGCATGAAGTCCAACAAAATGCTATTCTTCTTCATCGTTCATAGAGAACACGGAGACAGAAGGTAGAGTATCGGGGTATCAGGTGATCAGGGTGCAGAGTATCAGGGGAACAGGGAATCAGGAAAAAGAGACTTTGTCCATTCGGCTACTTCTTAGCCGTGTGTGAAGCTTCATGAAAGTTCTATCTCCTTTGTTGTGAGAACACGGAGGACGGCTGGCGAGAGACGGGAGAGGGGAGAGGTCAGAAGCCAGAAGTCAGAGGTCAGAAGGCAGAAGATAGAATAAGGGAAAAATTAAAAATTAAAAGTTAAAAAGGAAAAATGAAAAATAGTGTATCAGGTTATCAGAGGACCAGTGGGTAGGAAATCAGGAAAATCAGGATATCGGGAAAAGAAACTAAAGAAGATTGGTTCGCAAGAATTGTTTGTCGGGTTGAGGAGTGGAAATTTCAATTAAGCATTTTTACAAAAAAGCAGGTGAGGTTTACCTCTATCCCAATATGCTCGTCCAGATACAATATTTAGATCAACACACATTTTATTGATTAAGTGAAAATATGCTTCCGGTGTTCTGTCTCCAACGATGACACATTTTAATGATGGCTTAACGTCAAGATATTCTAGGTTTTTATAAGTATCCTTCCTGTGAGGTTCGAATATTACAAACCGAAACTCAGCCTCATCTCTGTAATCAATGTGTTTTGTAAAGAAAAATTCTTCAGAATTTTCCAAAACATGCTTAAAGGAATATTCCTCAACTCCTTCATTTTCAAGCCTATTACCATCTAAAGTAATCGAATCAAAATCTATCTGATACTGCTGTGAATATTTAACATAGCTTGCTTTAAAATCTCTTATTTCAGATTTCATGCCATTAAGAATGTTGTTAATTTCTTCTTTTGAAAAAACTAGACATATACCATAATGGTTTTGGCCATATTGCGCCCACATGCGTGATTTACTCCAACCTTCCGAACAAATATGTGTGTCCTCTATAGTATTACCATCATTTAAAATCAAGTTAGGCTTTTTATTCGTACAGAAACACATTACCCTGCATTGCTGTCTTAAAATTCTATCGATAGCTGTTTGTGCTCTATTTAATAGTTCAGACGTTGTATTTGGTTTCAAGGACCAACCCATTACACTAAATAACTTAAATTTGTATTCTCTTGGATCATTTGTATCCTTTAAGAGAGAAAGTTTGAATTGTTTTTCATATAGTATATGCTCAATCGCAATTGATGTTTTTGTATAATGGAATAATGCATCTTGGCTTTTAATATATTCATCTATATCCATGCTTCGGTTTTTCTAATATCCTATCCGGAGAGGGTTGAGGTAAAAAGCAATTAATTTTTATTGACTATCCAAAGTTTCCATACGAAATTTATTTATGATAATAGGTAGTTAATTACCAATTTAGCCATAAAACTTCTTTTTTACGAGCTTTACTTTTTCCACCTGCTGCATGATTCGCCATATCAAATTCAATTCTCTTCCATGATTTGAACATTTTATTATATAATTTTGAAGGGTAACCGCTAATTATTATTTTACTTTTACATTTATTCAAGACTATCCCTAACTCCAAGTGCTCTTCTTCAGTCATTTCTTTACCATATATATCCCTGCTATTCGGTGCACGAGTTTCATGTACATATGGTGGATCACAATATATCAAAGCATCTGGATTATCAAATCGACGAATTGCTTTTATAGCTGGTTGCGACAAGATTTGCACCCTCTTAAGTCTATCAATTATCTCTGGCAATAGATCAATAGCTGTCCACCACGCGTTTACATCACCTGCCATGCCCCCTCGAGCCCTTTTGGTTGTATAACTCCAAGATCTTCCTCTACCTCCAAAAGATTGTCTCCATCTTATAAAATCACAAACAGCCTTATCCAAACCCGATGCTTTTGTCGGGTACTGTTTGGCAGACTCGAATTCAAATTCGCTATATGGAATAAATTTAACTCGTTCTACAAATTCACGCCCATTGTTTTGCAAGATTCGAAATAATCTAGTAATTTTTAAATCTAAATCATTGTATGCTTCAACTTCTGAAGGAGCTTTATTTAGTAATACTGAAGCAGAACCACCAAATGGTTCTAAATAAATACGGTGCGGAGGAAAAAATGAGATGATACGCCGTGCCAAGTAATACTTTCCACCATGCCATTTAACTGGAGGTCTAGTCACCATCTCATATCAACAATACGAAATTGAATTTAATTTTAATTCACTAGTAATGTTTAATATCACGCAACTCTTGGAAGGTTTAATAATGGTTTCAACCTTTTAACTAGTAGGATTTCCATTGTTTGGCGTATACTTCTAGTTATATCAGGCAATCCCGTAATAGAAATGTGGAGTGGTTTCTTTTTTGCATTCCATAACCATTCTGGTAAACCGCGAGATTCACTAACCTCCATATGCCTTTCAATTCTATGACGCAGATTATCTGTCTGTCCTATAAATACTCTTTCTTCTCTGCTTGAGAATAAATATAAACCACTTACTTCTGGAATCTTTGTTGGTTTGAGTGAAGTTATTTTTCCAAGCATTTCTAAACTAGGAAGTCTCCTTACTGTTTCTGCCTTTTTTCCTAAGCGTCCTGCTTTTCGAAGTCCTAATGCCGCCCATCGGTATTGAAGAGGGCTAAATCCAGGAGCTAATCTTGTTGCATATTCATCAAATTCTTTTGCTAAGTCAGGATCACATATTATTTGATCCAGAGATACACTTCTTTTTTGCTGTAAAAATCTCACTGTCAATTCACTAGCATATTCAAACTCGTCTAGCTCCTTCACAGTATATCGTTTTGTCTTGGGAAGATGAGAAAGTTCTCCTCTTTTTCTCGCGTTCATAAGAGCCCAATTAAGGTCATAATCCATTCCCGATAGTCCGAGCCCTCGGCACCTTCTTAGAAAGTTACGGTTCATCTTCGGATCAGCTATAACTCTATCAACAGAATATCCATCCCTAACTTCACCAAAAGCTTGTATAATACCAGCCAACCTTCCACAAGCTAGATTGTTCAATTGCACCGCAAGTTTTGTTAAAACAAGTTGATTCAAACTGGTTCCTTCATTTTCTGCTTCTTTTTCTAATGCAACATGAAGCGAACTAGGTAATCTTACTACAAACTTACCACTCTTTTTAGGCTTAGCCCCAGAGACTAAACCTGTTAGTTCAATCTTTTTCTCAACTAATTCATGTAGTTTGTTATAAACTATTGTCTTACGAAATTCAGATCTTTCCTTTGGGCTTGGGAATGTTCGTACAATTATTCCATCTATAGGATCAAATATTGCATTAGAAAGATCAGCCCAAGTTTTTAACTCCTTGGCTAATCTATTAGCTTTTTCCAATATTGCTTTTCCCTTTTCCACGACTGACCCCTTTTTCAATCTTCAGGACCAACAAATTCAACTTCTGAATTCGTTATTTCAAAATATATTGTTTCTTGCTTAAGCCTCCGTGCAAAGCTTCTTGTTAGTTTCCTAAGAACGTCTATTCGATCTGGATCAACTGCCACCCATATCTCTAGGCTAATGTCATTTGTGATTAAGCAACATTTTTTCTGTAAATTCTTTTTTCTTTTGAATCAGCAGATTCGTTTTCGTTCTCCATTCTTACATTCATATCCAAATACCTCTTGCCTGCAATCCAGTCCTCGCTGATCTCCATCTCAATCGCACTGACCAG
>JAEORY010000483.1 GCA_016840645.1 Candidatus Borrarchaeota archaeon
GAGGGCTCACCTGTTATTCACTAAAAGAAAAGTTGTTTTTTTATAGCGGGTTCCCTAGAGTATATGTGCCAGTAACTAACTGGACTCACACACCACTTTCATCCTGGGGGAATATTCGTAGCCATGACCTCTCTGATGCAAACTTATCAACTCAAACTCCCACAGGATACTATATTACGCCACCAAATGGATATATTACGGGACCTGGTTCTACACGCCGCTCAGCAGTTATTAGATAACTTATGGTCGGATAACTGGATTGCTATGATGGATTCCACACGTAAAAGGAAAGCCTACAAAGTCATCGACGAACAACGGGTCACCTTAACCCTCAATGGGCGAGTGGTGTATCTCCCCTCACGTATCAGGCGCGGTATTGCCGAGCAGGTGGGACGCATCCTCCGTTTGCAAGCTATCCGCAAACAATGCTATTATGATGTGTTACGGATCGTGCAATTTACTGGAGTAGAAGGCAACCTCAATAAATTGGTGCGCACCGTAGCGCTTACCTTAGCGAATTTTGAAGGCAAATATTACCGCTGGGCGCTGATTCGTCAAACATTGCGCATGTTCCGCCGCTACTACTATCAACTGGGCTTGGATTTAAGCGTCTTGATGCAGTTTCCTTATACGGCAGTAGTGAAACCACAGATTCGGTCTTTTATACTACCCTACAGTCCTGATGACGGGCAAGCCATTCAGTATGACTGGCAGCCAGCAGAAGATCCTCTCACCATCAGTATCCGACTGAAAGTACCTTGCCGTCTCCATCCCTTACAACGATCCCACTGGATATGGCGGGAATTTACCTTATCACTACCCACCAAACTTCAACCACGTGTAAATCATCCCACAAGCAAATTATGTGCTCCGACTTTACGCTACCTCACGCTGAAAAGTGGATTGATATTGCCCTTCCTGCAATGTTCTTGGTCACTGGATCACACTCAAACGCACTCATTACATCCGTTATGTAAGGATCGTGTGATGGCTACCGATCTGGGAGTCATTAATCTGACGACCTCGGTCATCTGTGAAGCTAGGTCGCAACTGAGTACCTCCATGTTTTGGTCGCCTTCTACAACCATCTTACACAAAATTGAGCAGTTCTATCACCATATTGCACGACTATAACGTAAATTAGACGGCTATCCGAAACACTGGGTGGGGCAGGGAAAACGTCGCCAGGAACTGGAACGGCTATACCGCAAACTGAATCGCTATGGAGAGGAAATACTTCATCTGGCAAGTAACCAACTGCTGGAGACCGCTCTGCGGTGGCAGTGTAGCACCATTGTTTTAGAGGACCTACGCAACTATGAACCGCCGAAACACCGCAAAAAACTTTCTCGTAAACTGTCGAATTGGTTACGGGGGGCGTTTTATGACATCCTCAGTTACAAAGCGCAACGTTTTGGGATTATAGTCGTCCGAGTAAACCCAAGATGGACGTCAAGTTATTGTCCGCGTTGTGGCGCCAAAGGGGAGAAAATCAGTGATCCTCGTGCCCGCCACGTGATAACAAGCGGCAGGTTCTTCTACTGTGATGTGTGTTCATACGTGGCCGACCGAGATTACATCACAGCGGTCAACATCTATCGTTTGTACCAAGAGAAACGTAACAAACGCTTCAGTATAACACATGCAAAACCCGTTCCCTATACGGCGACGGGTATCCCGCTCAACCGTCCTAGCGGGGACACCACTCACCTGCTTCAAATAGTGGGTGGATAGATATGTATTAATATTTGTCTCCATTTGTTAATACCTATCTATAATGAAAGGCACGGTAAAAACGATGAAAATAGCCATAATATCCGATATTCATTCAAATTTAGAAGCCTTTAATGCAGTACTCCGAGATATTGGGGAAGTAGAATGTGTTTTATGTGTTGGAGATTTGGTGGGTTATGGACCAGATCCAAATAAAGTAATTGAACTTCTTGAAATATTAGGTATAAAATCTGTAATGGGAAATCACGATTACGCTACTCTCACAAATTCAGCGCAAATTTTTAATGAAATTGCAGCAGAAGCAATTTATTGGAGTCATAGAACTATGACAGAAGAGAATATGAAACTACTTGCTTCTTTACCAGAGCATTTAATGATGAAGTATGATAACTTATCGCTTTATCTCGTTCATGGAAGTCCTCGTGACCCCTTAAATGAATATATCTTTCCTAATACTCCAGAAGAGTTATTATTGCAATTTTTAAGGCAGACGAAGGCAGATATTTTGGTCATGGGGCATACCCATCTTCCATTTCACATTGATTTTCAAGAAAATGAGAATGGAGGGATCGTTTTAAATCCAGGGAGTGTTGGACAACCAAGAGACCGCGATCCGCGTGCGAGTTACTTACTTATTGAGTATGATGAGGATGAGACCACGAATGAAAAGATCATGATTACGCCCAAGAAAGTTGACTACGATATCAACAAAGTAAGTGAAAAAATCCGAAAGGCAGGTCTTCCAGAGTTTCTTGCCGAGAGATTGTTCCATGGCCGTTAAATTTGAAAATTGAACTACAGTATCTCTATTGTTCCTAATAAACTGAGCTGAATCCCATGGCATTAGATTTGAGTCTAATAATGTTCCTACAGGCAATTTGGTTTATTCTTCCTGCATATGCTGCGAATGGGCTTCCAGTAATCTTTGGAGGCGGACCACCAATTGATTTTGGTAAGACTCTCAATGAAAAGCGCATATTTGGAGATGGAAAAACAATTCGTGGTTTTATTGGAGGGGTTATATCTGGAACGCTTGTTGGATTAACACTCTTTTATGTTGGTCCGATATTGCATCAATTAATCCCTGAGAGTCAGGGCCTTATAGATCTCTCATATAGCCCCATAGTAGGCTTATTAATTTCCGTAGGGGCTTTAATTGGTGACCTTGTTGGATCTTTCATCAAACGACGTTTAGATCTGAAACGTGGAGCCCCTGCTCCAGTTCTTGATCAAATTACGTTTCTTGTTTTTGCCTTTTTATTCGCTTTGTTACTAATTAGACCCATTCCTCTTGAATATGTTATTTTCCTTATTCCTTTGACTTTAGGGTTACATCTTTTCACAAATTTCATAAGTTGGCTTATTGGAATCAAGAAGGTTCCTTACTGACTTTAAGGTGAATGCATGTCTACGATTGGACTGTTAATTTCAAATCCTAGAATTTATTATAGAATAACCAAACTTCTCAAAAGCCATAATATTGGCTTTATATCTCTTACACCTGGCGAAATCCATCCTTCTGATCTGTTACTTTTAATAACAACAAAAAACGAGGAGTCTATGATCTTAGAGACTGTTGAAAAATTGTATATTTCTGCTGATACACCTAACAACTACATCTTAGCTCGTATCACTGCATTTCTTCAAGGTATCAAAGGAAAATTTGAGGAAGTTATAATTGGAGTAGATCCAGGATTTTCGTCATTTGGAATCGCAATTTTTGGAGATGGTGTGCTTATTGAAACTACTACCACCTTTAATGTCCAAGAAACTTATCAAAAACTTGTCCAAGTCACTAAACTTTATGAAACAAACAAAAAAATCATTAAAATAGGTTCAAGTGCATCTTTTTGCCGCACACAACTACTTTCAATTTTATTACCTTATTGTTTAGAGCATCAAATTCTCATTGAAGAAGTTAACGAGGAAAGAACAAGTATTTCAAGTCTACCAACAGAAATTAACTCTAAGGAAAAGTCAAAAGATGTTATAGCAGCCATCCATATTGCTATGCGAGAAGGCGAA
>JAEORY010000484.1 GCA_016840645.1 Candidatus Borrarchaeota archaeon
CGACAATGGACAAATTCCTTAAAGGAAAGACTGTCGAGAATTGGATCGGACTTCATAGGTGATTGAAATGGAAAAACAAACCATATTTTCTGATAATGAAATGATATATCCTGGGCTTGCAAGTTGCCCAGCATGTACGAGTGCACTATCTTTAAGAACCGCGTTAAAGGCGCTTGGAAATAAAACCATCGTTATAATGCCAGCTTCGTGCAGCGTGCCAATGACCAGTTTGTATCCAAAAACGGCTGTTAAAGTCCCGATGATGTTCGTAGCCTTTACAGCAACAGCATCAACAGCAGCAGGAATAGCGGCTGCATTAAAAATGAAGGGAGACAATGAAACTAATGTTCTTTGCTGGGCAGGTGATGGAGGAACATTTGACATAGGTTTACAAACTCTTTCTGGTGCAGCTGAACGTAAAGACCCTATGGTATACGTCTGTTACAATAATCAGGCTTATATGAATACTGGTACCCAACGAAGTGGTGCAACTCCTTTTGGTGCGTTTACAACAACAACTCAAACAGGAAAGCTGGTCCATGAAAAGGATATGCAAGCCATCGTTGCGGCTCATAAAATCCCATATCTCGCCACCGGAAGCCCGTCGTATCCGCACGATCTCTTCAAGAAATTCACAAAAGCCAAGGATAAGGAAGGATTCAGGTATATTGAGATCTTCGCACCGTGCCCTCCCGGTTGGGGCTTCCCAACAAACGAAACTATCAAAATTGGAAGACTCGCAGTGGAAACCGGTGTTCATGTGCTGTATGAAATTGAAGATGGCGTTTACAAACTAAGTACCCCATCGAAGAAAGTCCTTGATAAGGGAAGGATGCCGATTGAACATTTTGTGAAAGCACAAAGAAGATTTGCCCGAATGACAGAGGAGCAAATGAATGAATATCAACAACTAATTGACGACCGATGGGATGACATAATGGCGCACGTCGAATGGACGTCCGCAAGAAGTACCTCTTAACTGAACACAATCGTTAACTATAGAAGTGGAAAAAATGACTGAAAAAGAAAAAGGCATGTCTACTAAAGCTGTACATGCAGGTGAGAAACGAGATCCATCTAGTGGATCAGTAATTACACCAATTTATCAAACCAGCGTATTTGCATTCTCAAAGACTAGCGATTTGATTGCAGTTATGTCCGGCAAAGAGATTGACGGAAATATTTATACAAGAATAGGCAATCCTACTTTGAGAGTTGCTGAGAAGAAAGTAGCAGAACTAGAAGGTGCCGAGGATGCTGCAGTCTTCTCTTCAGGTATGGCAGCCATAACCACCGTGTTATTGAATCTTGCTTCTTCTGGTAGCCATATCGTTTCTACTAATGAACTTTACGGCGGATCTCTTTCTTTCTTCAACAATATCCTAACAAAGTTCGGCGTGGAGATAAGCTTGTGCGAACCTACTGACTACGATGGTATCGAGTCAGCAATAAAGGAAAACACAGTAGCCATCTACACCGAGTCACCAACGAATCCAACCGTGAAAGTTGTGGATCTGAAGAGGGTCGCTGAGATCGGGAAGGAGAGAGGCATCATTACTATTGTAGATAATACCTTCTCATCGCCCTATAATCAACAACCATTTAAAATGGGCATTGACGTAGTTATTCATAGTGCCACAAAGTATCTTGGGGGGCACAATGACATAATTGCGGGAGTGGTCTCTGGATCAAAAGAATTTATCGATTCCCTTACAGAGACAAGAAAAATCCTTGGTGGTGTCTTGGACCCTCATGCTGCATGGTTGCTCATCCGAGGGATGAAAACTTTAGTGCCACGGATGGCAAGGCTCAATCACAATGCGATCCGAGTGGCAAGGTATCTTGAAAGTCATCCAAAAGTTGAGAAAGTGTACTATCCAGGCCTTGTTAGTCACCCGCATTTTAGCGTGGCGAAAGAGCAGATGCGAGGTTTTGGTTCCGTTGTAACTTTTGAACTTAAAGGCGACTTAGAGACAGCCATCAAGTTTGTGGAAAACCTAAAACTCTGTGCGTTAACGCCTAGTCTTGGAGGCGTTGAAAGTCTAGTTACGCAACCAGCTACTTCAAGCCATTTTTACATCCCTAGAGAAGAAAGATTGAAACTTGGAATCACTGACGGCATGATAAGATTGGCTGTCGGAATAGAAGATGCTGATGATATAATTTCAGACCTAGAACAGTCGTTCAATATTGTGTAATCGTTTATGTACAGCCAGATTAGAGATAACTCTTTCGAATAATCGTGGGCAATATACTTTGCTCATAAAAAAAATAAAATACTTATATCAGAAATTGTTCAAAATTGCTTAATTTCATCTATTAAAAGCGATTATTTTAGCGCATATCACTTTGGGGTGTAAGAAATGTTAGAAAAAGAGAAGTTAATCATGAGTTATTATTCTGAATGTTCAGATACTGGATTGATTGGAAAAACTATTGGAGAATTTCTCGCCGAAATAACTGAGAAATATCCAAATAATGATGCCCTCGTATGCAGACATGAACGAGACGCCAGTGGTGAAATCCTAAGATATACTTACAAAGAATTTTACGAGGTTTGTCGCCAAGCAGCAAAGGGCTTTATGAAATTAGGCGTTCAGAAGGGCGATCGTGTGGCGATCTGGTCCACAAACAATTCCCAGTGGGTAATAACACAATTTGCTACCGCATTGATTGGTGCCATCCTCGTGAACATCAATCCAGCCTATAGGCCTCGTGAACTTCGATTTGCATTGAAACAATCTGAAACACAAACCTTATTGCTTATTCGAGAGTTTAAAACTTCAAAATATGTAGAAATGTTCTATGAAGTATGTCCAGAAGCAAAAACTGATGATCCTGGCGACATTAAATCAGAAGAATTTCCGTTCTTAAAAACTGCGATATTTATCGGAAAGGAAAAACTACCAGGAATGCTTACATGGGACGAGTTAATGGCAATGGGTGATGAAATTTCTGATGAAGAACTTGCAAATAGGGAAGAGGGTTTAGAGTTTGATGATCCAATAAATATTCAATATACAAGTGGAACTACAGGATTTCCAAAGGGAGTTACACTTTCGCATCACAATATTCTTAATAACGGTTATTTTATTGCTAGAGCCATGAAATTCACCGACCAGGATAGGCTTTGTATCCCAGTTCCATTTTATCACTGCTTTGGGATGGTATTGGGTAATTTAGTTTGTGTAAGTCATGGTGCAACGATGGTCATACCCGGTGAATCATTCAACGTTACAGAAGTTTTAGAATGTATCCAAGAAGAAAAATGCACTGCAGTTCACGGTGTGCCTACAATGTTTATTGCCGAGTTAGATAATCCAGATTTTGATAAATATAACCTCTCTTCCTTACGAACAGGAATCATGGCAGGCTCTCCGTGTCCTGTAGAAGTTATGAAGCAAGTTAACAATCTTATGCATGCTGATGAAATCACAATAGCTTATGGACAAACAGAAACTTCCCCAGTCATTACCCAGACTACTCCATATGACTCATTAGAATTGAGGACAGAAACAGTGGGAAAACCCTTGCCTCATGTTGAAGTAAAGATTATTGATCCAGAAACTGGCAAAATCGTTCCTGTAGGAACACCTGGTGAACTTTGCACCAGAGGCTACCTTGTAATGAGACATGGATATTATAAATCTCCAGATGCGACTGCAAATGCTTTAGACGACATTCAGTGGATACATACAGGAGATATTGCCACAATGAACGAGCAAGGTTACTGTAATATCACAGGTAGATTGACCGAT
>JAEORY010000485.1 GCA_016840645.1 Candidatus Borrarchaeota archaeon
TAGTCTGCGTGATAATTGTTGTGATTATATCGGGAATCGCTACAAACCCATGGGTATATCGTGTAACAGTGGGTAAGTTCATCTTGTCTTCTATCTTAGGCTTGATTAGCTTCTTTGCTGTTGCCGTATTGATGATTGTTTATACGGTTTTGATTGGAAAAACTCAAAAAACCGATCGCTGAGATATATAAGGAGGTGAAACGATGAAGGTAACAGAATCTATTATAGTACTGATTTATCTTATCGTATTACTTGTAATTGGATACGTTTATCGAAAAATGGCAGAGCGTTCAGAAAGGGATTACTGGGTGGCTGGGTCACAAGCCCCACTCTGGATTAATATCCCGTGTGTCGTGTCCATTCTTATTAGCGGAGGGTCATTTTTGGGATTGCCTGGGTTGGCATATAAGACTGGCGCTTTCTTCTCCACGCTTATGATACTAGGTGCCATTGTTGGGGTTGCATTGATGGTAATGCTAGTGGGAGAACAGTATCGAAGAGCTGAATGTATGACATATCCCGATTACAT
This sequence comes from Candidatus Borrarchaeota archaeon, assembly GCA_016840645.1. The sequence continues at coordinate 530 of JAEORY010000485.1, forward strand.
GTATTTTCTCTTTAAAAGCAACGCTGTCAGAGGGACGGCGGCTTTAATGTTTGGGATATATGCCTTTGGCTATCTCATTCCCCAATTTAAAGGAGGAGCCGTAACTTTTCATTATTTGCTTGGGACGCCGTTTAATCTTTCGATGTTTATTATGGGTGCAATTCTGGTCATCTATGTTATGTTGGGCGGATTCTGGGCAGTCACTTGGACCGACTTTCTCCAAGGAATCCTGTTATATATCTCAATGATTTTGCTTGGGATCGTGGCAATTGTGGGCCTAGGTGGTCTCTCAACAATATGGCACGAGGCTGTTAAAGCTTTTCCGGAATACGGGATCCCCAAGACTCCGTGGATAAGTGGATTTGGGCTTTTTCTCATATGGAGTCTTGCGGTGCCGACATTCCCGGCAAACGTTTCACGTGTTTTTGCCTCCGCGGACGATAGGGTAGTCAGAATTTCGCTAGTTACGGGGATAATGCTCTACGCCATATTCCATTTTATCACTATCTTTGTGATTGCTCCTAGTGCCATCATGATTGCAGGTACGACATTAGCTAAACCGGATATGGCCCTCATAGTTGTATTGCAGAAATTCTTTCCCGCGATAATTGCCGGATTTGTGGCAGCCGGGATCTTATCTGCTCTAATGTCGTCGGCTGATTCCCTTCTCATGGGATTTATTGCCGTTATCGTCCACGACTTCTATAAGAGTTTGATCAGGCCAGATTTAACTGAACGGCAAACTGTCTTTTACGCTCGGATAGTAACGCTGGTTGGTGGTATTGCAGCAGTCCTCTTTAGCATATGGACGCCGGCCATTATTGCAATCATAGCAGGAAAAGTTGCCGGTTTTGCCGCAGCAGCTTTGTTCTTTCCTATGGTAGTATCAACCTGGTGGAGAAGAACTAATCGAAAGGGAGCATTGTGGGGAATGTATGGCGGTGCAATCAGCTATGCAGTATTACTAGCTTTGGATTTACCGCTATTCAGCGAGGTTATCTACTCCTGTATCATTGCCCTTGTGCTAACCATAGTCGTTAGCTTAGCCACTGGACCACCTTCTGAGGAGCGATTGAAAGCATTTGAAATTGTTCATACACCCATGGGGCGGTTATAAAAGGTAGAACATTTACGTGGAAACAAGTCATAGGCAGGGGTAAACTTTCTTATCGAGATTGGGTTTTTGCGCTTATGTTGGCTAAGAGAATCAACGAGTTCTTTGGGGAAAGGAAATGGTCGTCATTCAACGGTTTCGGCTTAGAAGAGTTTGCTGAGGTACTGAAGGGCGTACTACACGACGCCGGCTACAATTATTCAGTAAAGCCTGTATTGCCTAAGTGGGGGGAACGGGTCATGTTGGGATCATATTGCAATCCCCTGCTTTTTAAAATTGAGGATTTTGAAATAAGACTTACCCCTGCCTATGCAGATCCCATGACTAGGCTCGTTTTTAGTATAATGAGCAGCAAATCGGTGCTCAATGATATGCGGAAAGTAAGTGTCGTTACCATTTCACCCATAAATAATAAAACAAAGCCCATAATCGGCAGTATCATGAGCGAACTTGTCCGTCGCCTCCCCCATCCACCATGGAAAATTAATCACCATCCTCGCTTTCGAAGCTCCCCGCTCCTGGCATTGAAGGTCAAAAAAATGTGGCAATCTTGGTTGGATACGTAGGTATTTGTGGTCAGTTCGGCAGGTCTTATCAGTTATTTTTCTCGGGGCCTGAGAAATTGTTAATATCAATCAACTACCGGTAGTGTAACTAACTTATCGGGATTTTTTTCCAATGTCTCCATAGAGTTCAGGTCGGCGGTTCCTAAAAACATCAAACTCATGTTCTCCAGGCACGTTAACCACGTGCCTTTTTCTGCATCTCCTGGGTTAATTTTCGCTCTTATTGATTTCTTCAGCCGTTCTGCCGGCTTAAGCCAAAATCTGTCCTGAAGAGCAAACAATCTGACTCCAGCCAATAAAGCGAATGTTCTTTTTCTCCCCTATGCGATTAGCACTAATGATAAACAACCTATTTTCACAAGCTATTGTCCGATTAAAGAAATTCGCATAGGCTTCGGCATTAATAGGCAGGTTAGCAGGAGTAAGGATAAGGTACTCCTCATTTAGGGCCATCAAGCGAGCTGGCTCAGGAAAACGCTGGTCGTAGCAGATTAGGATTCCCATCTTGTCCTGCGGAAGAGAGAAATCCAATAGACTTTCCCCACGAGAGATAAAACGATCGACCCCAAGACAAAGAGTATATGTCTTACATTACTTGCCCAAAATTCCTCTCGGATTGATTAAAAGACCGGTATTGTACAGCTTTTCCAACAGCCCACCACTGCTCAAATCATATATTTACGGTAAGCTTCTTCTATCAGTCTCACGCTTTTGCCTGGCACCAACTCTGATATTCTAAAAACCTCATCAAAGCTATGAAAAATATATCCCATCAAGGCACACTCGGGAAAACTACGATTTCAATATTTTGATTTGCAGTCATTTTCAAAAAATGACGGCATTTGTTTAAGTTTGCAACCTTATCGCCGATGGCTGTTACTACAACACTTGTTTCGTACATTTTCCCCTCATTTATCGAAAAATCACCCGGGAATATCGGCCGAAAAGCACGAAAAGGCTAGCCAAATACCGACAAAGCACAGTAGCTTAAATAAGTATATCAAAAATCATAAAAGATGCTTTGAATATATGATCGACCCTTTACTCTTTTGGCCCGTATTTCTCCTCCAAATTTGTCCAGAATTTTAAGCTAATTAATTCATTGAACTCATCGAAACCACAACAAAACTCTGCCAATTTAGCTTCACTTATATACTTCTCCCTTTTAAGCTCTTTATGTACATTAATCAATGCCTTTTCTGCTGCATAGAGACCTAGCAAAGGATGAATAACTAACTTAACACCCCATTCTTCATACTCCGAAAAAGGCAGATTATACTCTTCCCAACCAGCGATTCCAGCGCAGATAACAAGTGTGTTGTCCAAGGATTTAGCTAACTCCCTTAGCTCTTCTATAGGATATCGCTCTGCAACCAATGTTAAATCAGCTCCCGCATCCAAATAAGCATGTAGTCTTCTTTTTGCCTCATCAAAGCTCCCGCCAGAGGCCCCCCTGGCATCAGTGCGAGCTATAATAACAAAATCATCGTCTTCTCTCGCATCTAAAGCACTTTTTATCTTGCCAACCATCTCCCCGGCCGATAT
>JAEORY010000486.1 GCA_016840645.1 Candidatus Borrarchaeota archaeon
CCTTTCCTAACACGCCAGATTTATTGAGGAAACTTATCCCAGCTATAATTGAAAAGAAACTTGGATGGGAATGGGAGGTTTGGGATGTATCTTTTTTATACAATGGCCTTCGCCTAGCAGAGGAAGGAGTTTTTGATAAGAATACTCCATTTTTCTTACACTATGTTATGGAGCTAGGTGGTCAGCCCTTCACCCCAAGGCAGCTACTTTATATATCAGAAGAAGGGCAACGTCTATTTCCACATGCAAAATGGGAAGTGTCAGCACGGAAAAAAAATATATTTTCAACCCTCACCTTAGGCATGAGTTTGGGGTGTCATATTGTGCGTGTGGGTTTTGAAGATAATATATACCTTCCAGACGGTGAGGTAGCAAAACATAATGTTCAACTTGTTGAAAGTGTAGTAAGAATAGCTAAGGATTTAGGTAGAGAGATAGCAACGGTAGACGAAGCTAAAGAGATTTTAAGTCTCCCACGATAAATTTTATGCCTTAATGGATCAAAAATGTCTACCATGAAAAAGTATTAACAGAAAGAAGCCAGCAATTGCTCAAGGTTAGCGATGTCACATGTTGTGATCTGCAAATGTTGAGCTCTTCCCGAATAGTCAGGTCCTTTTGGCAAAGATAGCTCAGGTTACTTGGTTAAGGATTTCTTTTCCAATCGATTTTCCAGTTTCAATGGCCTGAATGGGCTTTTTGCTCATATTCCAATATCGTCCATAAAGCTGTTCGAAATTACGTTGATTTAGCCACTGCTCCAAATCCTTTTATAACTCCTAAACCGATTATACTCTTGAGCTTGTTGATGGTATAAGAGTGGTTCCCATCGTCATTGGGTTGTTTGGAATTTCCAAAGTCTTAATTAATATAGAAAGAATTACGCTAAGGACGACCTTGAAATTCCACACTAGTATTAAAGACCTTTTCCCAATCTTAAAAGATTAGACAAAGAGTAAATGATTTATTGTGCAATGTATCTCCCCCTACACAAGCGGACGGGGCATTAACAGAATAAAATAGTGTTTGAATTGAGAAAAATGGGCACTATTAACACCATTATCTGCATTTGCCCAGTCATTGAGAGATTAAACACTTTAGGAACCTTAATACTTGTAAGGTCTTTTTAAAACAAGGGGGTATATATATGGAGTTCGAGAAAATGATTTTGGAAAAAGAAGCTGGAGTTGCAACCTTAACTCTGAATAACCCTGAAAAACTAAATGCCATGACTGCTGAAATGTGGAGAGACTTAAGACTGGTAATAGATACTATCAGTAAAGATGAAGATATAAAAGTTATAATTATTACCGGCGCTGACCCGGCATTTTGTTCTGGTTCTGATGTTAGTGGTCGTTTGGGAGCTCGTTTCAGTGGGCAGACTATAAAGAAGTCACATAAAGAGTTACTAGAGCCGGTTGGCTATGTCGCTTATCTGATTCACACTTTAGATACACCAATTATTGCTGCCGTCAATGGCACTGCGGCAGGGGCAGGGCTTTCATTGGCCCTGCTTTGTGATATACGTATTGCATCCGAGAAAGCTCGATTTAGTGCTATCTGGGTAAAGGTTGGGCTTATTGGAGATCTGGGGGCAACTTATTATCTGCCTCGCATCGTAGGACATTCTAAGGCTCTGGAACTTTTCACTACAGGTAATATGATTAATGCAAACGAGGCGGAAAGAATCGGTTTGTTAAATAAAGTTGTACCCCCTGATAAGCTAATACCGGCAGTAAAAAAAATAGCGATAGAAATAGCTAAAGGCCCTACAGCTGCTATCAAGTTAATGAAACGAGCTGTTTATAAGGGAATCCATAATGATTTATCAGCTCAGTTAGATTTTGAAAGCTATGCAAAGAATGTATGCTGCAATACAGAGGATCACAAGGAGGTAATAAAAGCCTTTATAGAAAAAAGAGAGCCCCAATTTAAAGGCATTTAATTGTACATTGGGCATGGCTCTGGAGAGGTGGGCGTAACCAGAGTAATGCGCGGGTAAGGGTCTTTAGAGGAATGAGTGGTTTAGATTGTGCAGACGGTTGTAATTTCTGGCTTATTGGTGGGAAAAAAATAAGCTAAAAGTGTTTAAAGAGAGAGGACGAGAGTAGCATATTCCTTATGCTAAGGTTAATTAAGAAAGCAGGATTTGTAACTAGTGTAAGATGCTTGCATTTGTATCGCCTTGAGGCTCAATTCGACCCTCTCCCTATTCTCTCATGATCCAATTGGAAACAAGAAGGGATTTTGTGTGGAGACATTCTCTTATAGCAGGTTTTTACATGAAAGAATTAAGGAATATTCTTTTTGGTTATGGTCAACAAGTATTTTAAGCAATTTCGATAAATCTGAATTTTGGAGAATAGAATTCTTTTTAGAAAGGGAGGTCAAAAAATGGAGAAAGATATTGGTGCAGAATTGGTTGAATTTGCAGTTAGGACTAAGTATGAAGACATTCCGAAAGAAATCCTTGAATTCACCAAATGTCTGACCTTGAAGACTGTGGCAGGGATGCTGGCCGGCTCAACTACACCTACGGCCCAGAAAATGGCTGGAATTATAAGAGACAGGAAACTCCCTGAGGAATGCGGAGTGATAGGCAGTGATTTCAAGACTTCATTGTGGGAGGCAGCTTTTCTAAACGGCTATTTTGCACATGCGAAAGAGCTGGAGGATGACAGGTATGTCCACGGGGTATCCTGGGATATCACGGTTATTCCTCTCCTATTTCCCTTTGCTGAAAAATTAGGGATTTCAGGAAAAGCCCTCCTGGAAGCACTTGTTGTGGGGCTTGAGGTTCACACGAGGACTTGTCTATTTAGTACCCAGCATCTTGGACTGTTTGTAGTGCCAGGAGCAATTGGACCAGCTGTTGGGGCTGCTAAGGTATTAGGCTTAGGTGTGAAAGAAACGGCTGCAGCATTTGGTCTTGCTATGTCAGGGGTTCCAATTTCGATGGTAAGCCTAGGCACCGATGCCCATTTTTTCGAATCCGCCCTCCAATGTCTGCAGGGTATAATGGCTACTGAAATGGCTAAAGTCGGCCTGAGCGGCAACCCTGATATAGCAACCTACTTAACTGCTTATCTCGGAAAGGAAAGGGTAGTGCCAGAAGAAATGGTAGAAGATCTAGGCAAACGATGGGTGCTTCGAGAGATTCAAATAAAAAAGTACCCTTGTTGTCTTGCTAACCATCGGCAAATTGATTTGGTAATTGAATTAAGGAAAAAGCATAATCTTTCATTTGAAGACGTAGAGGTTATCGAAGTACATTCGAGAAGGAAGGGTGATATACGCAATAATCGGCCAGACCCAAAGACTGTAGGAGATCTTCAGTTCAGTTTTCATCACAACTTGGGGGCCGCTATGTTGGACGGGGATGTAGGACTTGAACACTTTACACCGGAGGCCGTTTTTGATTCAAGGTTGAAAGAAGCCCGTTCAAAGGTGAAATTTATCCCTGCGCCAGATGATTCCTCTGAAGACTTTTTGGATGAGCCTGCTTGTGTAGTTATCAAAACCAAGGATGGCAGGACATTTACCGGGGAAAGGAAATATGCAATTGGAAGTTTTCAAGAGCCTTTGACACTGGCCCAGTTTCGAGAACTGTATTATAAGTTCACTCGTGGGATATTATTTGAGAAAGATATTTCAAAAACTGAAGAGCTGATTTTAAATTTAGAAAAAATTAATAAAGTGCAAGAAGTAACAGATTTTTTAAAAAGGACTAGCAATGCTAAAAGATAG
>JAEORY010000023.1 GCA_016840645.1 Candidatus Borrarchaeota archaeon
GTCTTTTCAGATGGTTAAGAATCACAGGTTGAAACGCTATGAAGTCCATGTCGTCGTAGAAAAGGAAGTTATGCCGGTGCTGAAGTCGCTGACCGGCATCGACCTGGGTTTGAAGCGACTGGCCACTGCCGTAGCGTGCGAATTGGAGGGCGAAGGCAGTGTCATCCACTTTAAAAAAGAGGATTACAAAGACTTTTTCATCCATATGCGGCAACTGAGCAACAGGATCGCTAAATTAAAACGGTTAGGGAACTACGCGGTAGTGAAGAAACTTTACAGTAAACGATTGAATTACGCGAGGGATTTCAGGAGAAAACTAGCAATTGATATTGCTGAGCACCACACAGGTTCGCTGCTGGTCATAGGTTACCCCGACAAAGTGCGTAACTGCCACTACAAAGGCTCGGGGCACAGGAGAAACCGAAAACGGGTCAATCATTGGGCGTTCAAGGACTGTGCCGACCGTATCGCGATGGCGGTGCTGATGCGTGATGGAGTACCCTTGGTTATCAACGAGTGGTGGACCACCCATCGCTGTTCGATGTGCGGTTCGCGTAAGGTGGAGGTCAAGGACAGGGCGTTCAGGTGCCTGACATGCGGATTTACTGCCGATAGAGATGTAAACGCGGCGTTTAACATCCTATTAGACGCTATTAAGTGCCTTACGGGACTAACAAAGCGGCGGAAAGATGTTAGGACAAAAAACAAAGTGTTCCTTGAAGGAACGGGGGGTGCGGTGGATCACCCCGAACTGTCGATGAGCGGGTTCTTGCTATCCCTCGTAGGGAAGGCTCAACAATCCGTGAGGGCAGAAGCTCCGACCGAAAGGGCGGAGTAGTTCACTAGAAAGTTAGTCATATTCCATATCAACTACCCCACCTGAAGGGTAGGGCTTGAAGAGTACCCGTTATTAACAAACCGCCCGAGGTTGGGTACACTAACCCCTGTCAACGCAGAACGGGTTGTGTGAGCAACACCTGCCCTCAATTCCTCTCCCCGCTAAAGCTGAGGGGTCTCCTTGAGGTGATATCAATGAAGTTGTTAGTTAACTCTTGGAGGTATCTGTTATAAATACTGCGACCGATTACACCAATATGGAACGTAGGTTGTTGACATTACTGTTAGAGAACCATGCACTATTTCTTGATATTGAATTGCATTTAATGATTCCTGAGAACGCGAAAGGGCAGTTACACTATTTTTACATGCGAAAATTGCATGTGGGAACAAAAGGCCTCCAAAAAATCCTCCACACTTTGCGAAAGAAAGGATTAGTGGAACGCAGAGATCTAAAAAGAGGACGATCTTTCGCAATGAGGTATCTACTTACCTCGCAAGGAAGAATAGTGGGAAACAAATTACTCAAGGAAAGAGAGGCCCCTCCTCAAGTTCTAACAGAGAGTCATATGCGGGTTTTGGCAAAATCAGATGAGGAATTTGCTAAAGAAGAACCACTATTCGCAATCTCCCCAAAAGGTGCAATTATCTCGATAAATGATGTAACCATTAAAAAAGAAACTCGAACAGTCCCAATCAGAAAAGAACACATACTAGTAAAAGATGATATTGTGATAGTAACAAAACGAGTAAGTGGGGGTAATTGTAAAATTTTAATTAAAGGATTGAAACGACAAATTGCTCCAGAGGTATATGAAAAGGCAAAACGAGTCTGCTTGCTGACTGAGATTTGTGACGATTTCGAATGCTGTATTCAAACACCACTTTCAGAGGAGTGTTTTTCGTCCATAAATGTCTTAACGCAAGGAGACCGTGCAAGAAAACTATTGAATGAATGGAAAACTACTATTAAAGGAGTGGAACGCTAGTCCACGATTTTGATTGGACGGAGGCCGATGTGGGATAAAGACCTGAAGCTGTTGGAGGATGACTTGTTAGTTCTATGTTTAGAGAATTGCAGTGTATATCTATTTGCGGATGATCGGCACTATACTGGTAGTTATAGACCAAACGCTATAGATATGCCAGGGAAGACATCCACTTGGTATGCATGTCGACTAAAAGTGGGATCAAGAACTTTTATGCGAATAGCAAAACAGGCATGCGCCAAAAAACTATTGGAAGAGCGGTGTGTTATGCGAAATCATTCGTTCGTAGGACGTCTAGAACTTACCCCTTTAGGAGAAAAGACTGCAAAACGCTTGAAAGCTGAAAGAAATGATGGATTTCCCGAATCCGAAGACGAATCCCTCATAAAAGTCCGAGTACGCTTGTACACACCTCACGCTCAAGAAGAACCAATACTTGTTATGAGAGAAGAGTGCCTTTCCTCGTTAACAGCCGTAACCATATTACGAGAAAAGACTGATAACGAAGAATACATAATCACACGAAGCGATACAATTGTTGTCACAATAAGAGATGTCGAACAACCCGCAGGAAATGGTCGAAAAATCTTAGTGAAGGGCGTTGAATTAAAATCTTCATTTTATGAGCGGATCAAAAGGTTGGTTCGGATAACGTTAAGCACTGAAAACCTCCAATTTAGTTTTGTACCACATACACCACTTCCTTGTAAATTCTCTACCGTAAAAGAGTTAAGAAAAAATAAGGCACAAAAAATGCTCAAACAGTGGAATTGTTTCAAAAAAACGTCTTTTTCGTAATCTGTCAGCATTAACATGTTACAAACGGAATGTTTTAAGTATGTTACTAGGTATGTTACTAGTAATGTGTTGTAGAGACACATGTAGGCTGATTTTATGATTGATCAATTACAACCATTAGAAGATCAATTTCTTGTTCTTTTACTAGATAACGTAAGCATTTTTCCGCAGTATGACCGCTGGGATATCATTAGTTCAGAACTCCCACCTGGAAAACTGATTTTCTGGTATGCTGGAAGGCTTAACATCGGAACAAAAACACTTCTAAAAATAATGCGAAGTCTTGACAAAAAAGAGTTAATTAAAAGGCAGGATTGTGCAAGAAGACGGGCTTCAGTAATGAGATATGTACTCACAAAGAAAGGAAAAGAATTTGCGATTCAAATTAAGGCAAGGCGCAACACAGGTCGCTGTATGAAGTCTCCTAAGGATTGCTACCTCAAAGTATTAACAACAACGTGCGGAAGCGAAGGTATAGAACAGCCACTTTTTGCAATGAAGCAGGGACAGATAACACCAATCAAAGATGTAGCAATAAAAAAAGAAATCACAGAGAGAGCAGAGTTCGTTATTACGCGTGGAGATACTCTTATCGTAACAGTGAGAAAGAACCACAAAAAGAGCGACGTGCATGAAATACTCATAAAAGGTCTTGCTTGTGAATCTGAGTTATTTGAGAAGGTAAAACGTTATGCACTTGTTTTTTTGCAGCAGAGAGGCGACTACAATGGAAATCACTTGTCTTACAAATTTGTTTCTCTGACAGTTCTCCCGGATTCCTATCTTTCAAACAAAATATTCTTACATAAGAAAACTAAGAGCGTGCTCAAAGAATGGAGAGACCATACCTCAAGTCACCTACCCCTCCCTAACGGGTAGGCTTGTTCATACAAGTCCCTTAGTCGATTAGAGGGCTTTCCTCTATAGGGGGCAGCAGTTGTGTAGGTTACGACACCTTGGGGTGTTCCACTACTCCCGCTCTGTCGTCCGCTGATTAGAAGTCCTGAAGCCTTTGGACGGAGCCTCCTTGAGGTGTTTCAATGAACTACAGAAAACTAAGAACTGATAAAAAGCCGTCCCTTTAGAACGCCGCTGTCAGCATCTCGTTGATGTGTGTCACTATATCTTTCCAATTTTGTACCTCTAGCACCTTTCCGTTTTTAGCAAGTTGTTTAGCAAACCAAGGTCTGCCCTGCGGGATATAGAATACATTAACTTGATCAAAAAATCTTATGACATCCCTAGGGTCTTCTCCATGAGTCCAGACACAATCCGAAATCAAAAATGTTATTTTTTTTGACGCATTCGCGCGTATAAATTCGTTTAGGGAGACTTCTAAAGCCGCTCTTATGTCTGTCAACATTGTGTGGCGAAGTGAGACGATATCAGTGACAACTTTATCAATTTGCCTTTCCTGATTTAATCCTTTTAACAGATACAGGTCTGTATTATAGGCAAGCACTCCAAAGTTGTCATTTTTGCGATTCATTGTATAGGAAAGAATAGATGCGATGAGGGTAGCTATCTCGATTTTCTCGCCTCTCATCGATTCAGAACAATCTACAAGGAGCATAGCCCCTCTACTAGTTTTTTCTCGTGATCTGACAATAAAATCTTCTTCTTTGGGATATATCTCTTGGACTAAATTTTCAATTGTACGCTCGACGTCGAGGTCGTCTTCTCCATTAAACTTGTGAGGTCGTAAACGTCCTTCACGTCTTCCAAAAGGAGTCGCTCTAAGTGCGCGCTTTAGAATAACTTGCAATGATAATACTTTTGCCAATTGTTTCATGTATTCCCTTGGTTGCCGTTTATGATATTCTACTCCCTCTGAGGAGCTGTGAGTCGGGAGTGAATCGAATGTCACGAGATTTTTTGCATTCAATCCTGTAGAATGAGCATCTTTTTCAACTTCCTTTTCAAGAGGAAGTGGATATGCTGTACCTTCTATTACTTCTGGAGTTGAAACCTTGATTTCTTCGATCTTATCGTCATCTTCGGGAGCTTTACTTTTTTTTTCAGGAAATAATTCTTTTTCTAATTCATCATCTTCTTTAGTTTCTTCCTTTTTTTCATCTTCTTCTCCTGGTCCCTCGGTGTCAATTTCACTTTGAAGTTCCTCAAAAATTGAGGATATTATCTCGTAAATTATGTCCTCTTCTGATTTGTCAGTTGTAGGAGCGGGCCAAATTTTTAAGCGTAAGGAAACGATAGCAGCGTCGAGTAAATCCTCAAAGGTGTAGTTATCTTTTGCGCCATTCATTATTAACTGAACGAAATCGATTGCACCTCTTATACTTGCACCTGCTTTTAGATCTGGATGTATTCTGCTTCTTTGTATGATTTCAACGGATAAGTCGATTAGCCATTCATCTTCACATCGTGTGTTATCTTTAACTATTTGTTTTTCCTCTTCTTTGGACTGATACAACATTTTTAGACTTACAAACCGATCTAGAACCCCACGGCTAATGCGCGAGACTCCAATATCGTCCAAGGGATTTTGAGTTGCCACCACTGAAAAATTTGCATTAGCATTTACGTTTCCATAACGCGGAATATCCATCGTCTTTTCACTAAGCGAAACAAGTAACACATTAAGTGTTTCAGGCGGTGCTCTGTTGATTTCCTCTATGTAAAGTATACCGCCCTCTTCCATGGCTTTGACCAATGGACCTTTTCGAAAATTCTCTTTTTTATAACCTGTCTGCAATACTGCTGAGGGATCAAAATGTCCGACCAACTTGGGAACAGTCAAGTCTTCATTGCCTTCCACGAAATAAAATGGGACGTCTAAAATTTCGCTGAGAGTCCTAAGTATGGTTGTTTTTGAAGTTCCTGGGGCGCCTTCAAGAAGAACTGCCTTATCGGCAGCTAATGAACTTAATATAAGACGAGTTTCTTTCCGTCTTCCTACGATTCGTATACATACATCATCGTATACCTTATTTACGTCGAGGTTCATGTCTCTGCTTCCTTCCATTTTTGGAACTTTATTGAGATGAATAAGACTTATTTAAACGGTGATAATTTCTCAAATTTTCTTTAACTCTATTTGACTAGTCATCTCATTTGGTAAACATGCCCGCCAAATTATAAGATTTTTGTTATATGTAAATAGGATGCTCACGAAAAGTCTCACGAAAAGTCTCACGAAAACTCTCGAATTCGTTACGAGGGATGCTGTACGAAATCCTCAGTTACAAAGCTACACGTGTCGGGATTACGCTAATCCGGGTAAATCCGCGCTGGATGTTGAGTTATTGTCTGCGCTGTGTGACCAAAGGGGAAAAAATCAGTGAACCCAGCAGCCGTCAAGTTATAAAACGAAGTAGATTCTTTTATTGTGACGCTTGTAGTTATCTGGCAGACCAGGATTATATAGCCGCCCTTAGTATCTATTAAAAATATCAAAAAATGCACAAGAAACGCTGTAATTTAAAACACGCAAAGCCTGCACCCTATATGGCGACGGGGTATCCCGCGCAATCGTCCTAGCGGGGGCTCCACTCCGTTGCTCGTGGGTGGATAAGCACTTTATAAGAGATATCTATTATGAAAGGAACTGTGAAATCTCACTACAAGGACTTTGGCAACTTTAGAAGTCTTTGCTCAAGACATCATTAAGACGTCGTTTCGTATTCTTAGAAGTGTCTCTTTTTTAATGCACCTGCAGTATTTAGAGACAAATTTCAACTCGTATCACTCTTTAAAATAAAAATTTATAAAGGTGGACTAAATTTAAGCAACCTAATATGTCTTACTCCTTTTGACTTCGGTGTCAGAAGGAAAATATTCATAATAACTGTCTCGGTAGAGATACAGTATATAATACAAAGACAATGATTATTTCATATTTTGCGTCCACGAAAGAAAATGTGAGGTAATAAAAATGGTAAAAGTGTCAATAGCTAAAGCAGATAATTATGAAGAGGCGCAAGCCGGTATCCGAGCTGTGATGGAGCCTTTAGGAGGCTTTGGTGCATTTATCAAAGACGGCCAGAGCGTATGGCTCAAGCCTAATATGGTGCGTCCATTACCGACCGTTCCTGCACTTACAGATGCACGATTCATGGCGGCTTTAATCCGTGAGATAAAGGAACAAACAGATCCCTCACGGATAGTCGTTGCAGATGCACCCTACAGAGGATATCCTGGCGAAAAAGCGTTCAATTTTGAAGGTGAATTCAGCGGTTTAAAGATGAAAGAGACGTGTGAAAAGGAAGGCGCCGAAGTCATTTACTTGGATACATACAAATGGGAGAAGGTCGAAATCCCAGATGCTAAAGTACTTAAGGAAGCCGAGTTTTCCAAACTTCGAAACGAGGTAGACCTCATTATCAACGTCCCTAAACTGAAGACCCATGTGCAACCAGGTATCACTGTGGCGATAAAAAATTGGCATGGTTTTATCAGTTGGCCCTATCGCAGATTATGGCATTCAGATAACCTCAGCCAGAAGTTGGTTGATATATTCAAAGGCCCTGGCGCAATGCCTGCTTTGAACATAGTAGATGGTATAATTGGTGTCCATGAATTTGGCCCATCAATTGCTGGTCTACCTTATGATTCAAAGACTATAATCGCCAGTCCAGATCCCGTTGCAACAGATGCAGTCGCATCTTACATGATGGGCTGGGATGACCCGTTTCAGGTGGAAATGGTTAGAATCGGTCACTACGATGGTGTTGGCGTAGGAGATCTTAATGAAATTGAGATCGTTGGAGAGCCAATTTTTCAATTTGAAGGATGGATTCGTCCCAATATGGATCTCATCGCAGTATACCCGAACGTCAATGTGATAGTTGGTGGTCTTTGTGCTGGATGCAAATCGCGAGTAAAATTTGCGATGGAAAATATTTTAAAACGAGGACTTTGGGAAGAATACTTCAAGAACCACGCCCCCCTTACAATAGTATGTGGAGTTGGCTCACGATTGCCAGAGCCAAGCGAAGATGTGTGGTACGTAGGGGATTGTACACAATTTGGTCAGAAATGGGACGAACAGGGAAATCCACAATTTGCCTGGGATGAAGAAACGGTTGCAGAACGTAGAAAGTTACTCGAAGATCCTAAAGCGATATGGTTTAAAGGCTGTCCCGTATGGTTCACGGCACTCTCGGATGAGATCAAAGAACGAGTAAGGAAAACAGCAGAAGCAGAAGAAAAAGCCAAAGCCTAACCCTAACTCTCTTTTTTGTTACATTTCCTATTTTTTATCTTTTCTCCGCAAGAAGACCTCCTCAACTGGTTGGGGGGATGAATTGCGATTTATTTTTTCACTTTCACCGTAGTGTCCCCCACTTTAAATAGCTTTTTTGCAGATAGTAAAAACTAGTGTAATGATTATCAGGGGAACATAGGGAGAAGTCTGATGAAACGGACGTACCAATTTCGCTTATATCCAACCATACAACAACAGACTACGTTAACGCAATGGCTGACTACCTGTCGTGTGTTGTATAATAACGCTCTTGCCGAGCGAAAAGAGGCCTGGCAAACTTACCAACAATCAGTCAGTTATTATGATCAAGCCATTCAATTGAAAACTGCAAAACAGACCAACCCGTGTTTGCAGGCAGTGCATTCTCAGGTACTTCAAAATGTGCTGAGAAGACTGGATACGACCTTCACCAACTTTTTTCGGCGTATTCAGAAGGGGGAAAAAACTGGCTACCCACGATTTAAAGGGAAAAACAGGTATGACTCCTTTACCTACCCGCAAAGTGGGTTCGCCCTCGATTACCACAAGAAGAAACTTCAGCTCTCGAAAATTGGAAATATCAACATTACACTACACCGCCCTATCCCCTCTGAGGGAGTGATCAAGACCTGTACTATCAAACGCGATGTCGACCACTGGTATGCCTGTTTTGCAGTAACACTTCCCGACCCCGCGCCTCAAATTCAGAGAAAGCTACAGAAGGCGATAGGGGTGGATGTGGGGCTCAAGAGTTTACTAACGTTTAATAACGGAGACACCATAGACAACCCGCGTTGGTTGAGACACTCGGAGAAGAAACTAGCCAAAGAGCAGCGAAGGAAAGACAGGAAGGGTAAGGGCTCACATAACCGTCATAAGCAGAACACAAAGGTGGCACGGGTACACCGAAAGATATGTAACCAACGGAAGGACTTTCATCACAAGCTTAGTAGGAAACTGGTCGATAATTATGACTTGATTGTGTATGAGAAGCTTGCCATTACCAATATGGTGAAGAACCATCATCTAGCCAAGTCGATTAGTGATGCAGGCTGGAGGCAACTCATGTGTTTTACGGAGTACAAAGCGGAGGAAGCTGGTACTCTGATAGAGTATGTGAGCGCCTATAATACCACACAATTGTGTAGCAGATGTGGGAAACTGGTGCCGAAAACACTGGCGACTCGCATCCACAGCTGTCCTTACTGTGGTCTTGATATAGCACGAGATCATAACTCGGCCATCACGATTTTACACCGATCAACCCACTATGTAGCATCAAGCTCATTATCATCAGGGCAGGGACTGCCCGTTGAGCCTGTTTGACATGTCCCGTTGGGGAATGGATGATTCAGGAAGCCAGCCTACTTGTAGGGTGGTAGTTCACTTCCTATTTTTCAAATATCTCGATCCCAAGGTTTAATTCCAGTGATTGAGTCTTTAGTAAAATCGAACACAGTTGATTTTGTCTTTCCATCAGTTATGACTAGTTGCTTAGCATCAGTTATTTCCCCAACAACTGCGGCAGCAATATTTTGCTTTTTAAAAATAGTTAAAGCATGTTGTGCCAATTTTGGATGCGTGGTCAGTAAATAACCAAATCCTGGATTGACTCTCAGCCAATCTTGTAAAGGAAAAGTCTCAGGTTTTGGAACTTTCCCAATATCCACTATTGCACCATTACCTGAAACCTCTAACATCATTCCTAGAGTTCCAATAATGCCAGGCATCGAGATATCTTTACAAGAGGTAGCTAACTTGAGGTGTGCGATGGTTGTAATTGTCTCAAAATTTTGTCTAACGACAGCGGCCTCTTTAAATGAAGTATTATCAAACCCCGTAAAAGATGTTTCCTTTCCATCCGTATCGACGGTTACAATAAGAACATCACCAGGTCTTGAACCATGAGAATACAGAACTTCATCTTTTTTTGCGGCACCAATCGTTGAACAATCAAGTGAGGGAACTGGTGCGTCAGGAATGATATGACCACCTAATATTGGACATCCAAATATCTCTGATCCCTTTTTGAGACCGTATATAATTTCTTCTAACGTTTCTTCGTTGTTAAAACCGATGACGCTTAAGAATCCGAGGGGAGTGCCACCCATTGCGAAAATATCTTTGATATTTACAACAACGCAAAAATATCCTGCTTCTCTCGGATGAGTTTCAACGAATTGAGATCTCATGGCATCGTTCGTAAAAAGAATAACATCATTTTGTCCGAGTTCCCGTAGGTTAATTACAGCAGAATCTTCTCCGTATGCTTCTAACACATAACGGTTCTTTAACTTAGTGCCTAGTATCTCGGTAATCTTCTGGATAGGACTCTTCCTCGTAATGCCCTCATTAAACCTCAGACTCGTTGCCAATTCATCAAGATCGTCCATATCTTTGAACCCCGTGAGTTATTTTCTTGCGTGGAATTCAGATCATTACAGAAAAAATTATCTCCACGTTCTCTTGCTGTACTTTCTTGTCGGCGAAAGATTCATAAAGTTGATGTTTACCGATAGGATGTGTCTTTTAGGAGGAGATGCTTATTCGAATTAAAAGCTCTTCAATTATTATAATCCTTCTTCTGTGTGTATCAGTAGCATTTCTATGTATGCCCGTTGAAGCTGACACAAATGCAAACAACTCTTTGTTTGTGACTGGCTTACAAGAAGATTCGGAGCTTATCAATAAATATTATGTTTATGTAAATGACACGCATCCTTCTTTTACGGTAAAAGTTGATGTGAAATGGTGGAAAGGTTCAACGGTATCAAAAATGAGGGTTACAGTAGAAAAACCTGGTGGAACGCTTTACAAGCAGGAAGAGGTTTCATATGGGACTATAGGTCTTATTGAGCTATCAGTTTCAGCAAAACAGGTTGGTAAATGGAAGATAAAAATTGAAAGTTTGAAAGCAGCACCTGGCGATTTATTAGTTGGATATACGCTTAACGTCCCTGAGTTAGATGGAAAGATCTGGGCTGATGATCTTTGGATATCTAATGAAGAGGGAGATTCCTTTGAATACTGGTTGGAAGTACATCGCTTCCTTGAAGGAAAAAGTTTTACATTAAATGTACTCAATGCAGATAGTCAAGGAAGAGTAGATTTACTCTTTCCAACAGGAAAATTAGCAGAACGTATGCAAATTCAACCTACTGAAAGTAAGTGGAGTGCAACACAAGAAGTTCTACATGAAGAGGGAGGTTTCTGGCAACTCCGCTTCGATGCTAATTGGCAGGCTGCACACATCACTGTGACTGATCAGTATGAAGATACACTTCGTCTCTTTCTTGCAACAAAGAATGATAGTCCACCTCGACCGGGCCCTGTAATGTTCAATTACATCCAGGAACTAAAACTCACACAAGCAGAGCATTCAAAAATCACACTTGATATTTATAACGGTATCCCTGCCAGTTTTAATGTCATAGTAAGGACAAGCGGCTTAGGATTTACAGCTACTTCCCAAGAGATCTATATCGTGCCTGGTATAAATGTGATATTCATTGATACATTGTTTTTACCCTCATCGCCTTATGAATGGGGAAATAGGATTCTAAAGATTGATATAATAGCGCAAAATACTTATATGGACAGCGTTCTCGTTCCGGTCGACGTTCAAATCAATACGTCTAACCTAATGATTGGCTATATCTCTCCAACGATTGTTGTGTTAGCATTAGCGTCTCAACTGATTGTATATAAATCATCAAAAATTGATGAAAGTGGTAAAAAGTTAAGAGCCACTCGTTGTGTACTAGGTTTCTTAATGGCTGTCTTTGGTATAACTAATGCCTTTGGATTTGCTATCGCAGATGTAATCGTTCACAGTAGCCTAACATTTGGCGGATACGTAACATTAGTAATCTCTGTAGCCACAACATTGCTTGGATATCTCTGGTTACATCGCGGACTCACAGATCACTGGGTCTAACGCAATCTCTCTTATTTTTCTTTTCCATCTATAAAAAACGCTTGACTTGAATAAGACGTTTTCTATGGTTGCGTCATGGTTTATTTAAGATGACGGCTACACGATCTATTCGGCTAATAACGTACGTAGAAGTTACTATTAACAGTATTTTAAGAAAAAAGAAAAACAATCGGATGCCATTATTACGCGCGCGAAAAACCTTTGATGTGCCAACCTGATAAGAACGCCATATTAAAAGTTTAAAAGAGAAAGTAGCTATAATTGAAAAACAATATACTCAAAGTTTTGAGTAGGTTAATATCACAATCAGAAAACGAGATGAAGTATTCGGAGGATTAATTTTGGCTAAAATAACAGAAGTTAGATTTCATGGCAGGGGAGGTCAAGGCGTAGTTACTGCTAGCCGACTCCTTGCTAACGCAGCGATTCTTGAAGGAAAATGGATTCAAGCATTTCCAGAGTTCGGTCCGGAACGAGCAGGGGCGCCAATCAAGGGGTACACACGAATCGGTGATGAAAAATTCACCATAAAATCGGCAATCTATACTCCTGACGTTGTTGCTGTAATCGATCCTACGTTACCAAGACTAGTGCCAGTTACTGAAGGTCTAAAGGAGGGTGGTATTGTTGTCATTAACACTCCTCAAACTCCTGAAGCTATAAAAAGTGAACTTAATGTGCAAGGCACAGTAGCCGCTGTAAATGCAACGAATATTGCTCTAGAAACAATTGGGCGTCCAATTGCAAATACTGCAATCTTAGGTGCACTAGTAAAAGTCACGGATCTTGTAAAACTTGATTCCATTATTGAGGCACTATTAGAGATTTTCAAAGGTGGCGTCGGCCAGAAGAATGTTGACGCAATTAAAAGAAGTTATGAGGAGGTTAAAGTTGCATGACCATCCAAGACGAATATCGAAAGAAAGGTTGGAAAGATCTTCCCCCGGGAGGTATTGTAGACCGACCAGCGACCGCCCTCGAGTATAAAACAGGAACATGGCGAGCATTTCGCCCAATTCGTAATAAAGACAAAAAAATCTGTCAGAATCCAGAAAACTGTTTGATTTGCTGGGCTCTGTGTCCCGATGCTGCTATTAAGCGAGTAGAACCTAATGAACTTGAATTTGACATGGATTACTGCAAAGGATGCGGCGTCTGCGCGTTAGAATGCCCACTAAAGGCAATTGAAATGGAACAGGAGGAATAATGATAAAATGGCAAAAGCTAAAACTCTAGGTATGATGGGTGACTTCGCAGTCGCAGAAGCCGCTAAGTTGTGTAACCCAGATGTGATTGCAGCATATCCAATTACACCTCAAACAATCATTGTTGAGAGGCTCTCGGAGTTTGTGGCAGAAGGAGAACTAGATTGCGAGTATATTTGTGTTGAATCAGAACACTCTGCTATGTCTGCGTGCTTTGGCGCGTCAGCAGCGGGTGCAAGAGTATTTACTGCCAGTGCGTCGCAAGGACTGGCTCTTATGGTTGAAATAGTCTATATTGTCGCATCAGCCAGATTTCCAGTTGTTATGGCAATTGCTGATCGCGCGCTTTCCGGTCCGATCAATATTCACTGCGATCATAGCGATGCCATGTTGGCACGCGATTCTGGATGGATCATGTTGTTTACAGAAGATTGTCAAGAAGCGTATGATACCACTATTCAGTCGTTTAAAATTGCTGAAGACAAACGAGTTTCACTCCCAGTAATGCCCTGCTTGGACGGGTTCGTTTTAACACATTCAATTGAGCCAGTTACAACACTCCCGATCGATGACGAAGAAACACTTGACGGATTCCTACCAATTCGTGACCCGCTTTATAAACTTGACATAGAGGCACCAATCGCTCAAGGACTGTTAGCACTTCCTGAGTTCTTTATGGAGATCAAGCGTGGACAGCAGGAAGCTCACTTGAAATCCATAGATGTTATCAAAGATGTAATTCAGGACTTTGGTGATAGATGGGGCCGTTATTATCCAGTTGTTGAGCCTTACCGAATGGATGATGCTGAAGTAGCAGTTATAACGATAGGATCAGCTACAGGAACCGCAAGAGTTGCCGTCGATGTATTACGAGAAGAAGGTAAAAAGGTCGGACTTGTGAAATTACGTTGTTTCAGACCATTTCCAGAAAAGGACTTACAGGCGGCGCTCAAAAATGTTCAGGCAATCGGTGTATGTGACAGGGCGATTTCATTTGGAGCTACAGGACCAGCTTATGCTGATGTAGCAGGTGCATTGTATGGTAGAGGACCGCTTCTTAAGAACTTCATTATCGGTCTGGGTGGTAAAGATATCACAATTGATACTTTCAGAACAATATATGACAAACTGTATGCTGACTTAGCAAAAGGAGAAGTAGAAGAAAGAGTTGAATGGATAGGAATAAGAGAATGAGGTGAAAAATATGGCAGATTATCCAACTAAACTTGCAGATTTACCTAAAGAAGAACGCTCAGTATCCTCAGGACATCGACTTTGTACAGGCTGTGCAGCAGGCACAATCGCACGCCTTATAGGGAAAGCAGTCCCTGATAAACCGTTGATGTGGGTGAATGCCACGTGCTGTATGGAAGTTGCAACAACGATCTATCCATTCGCAGCTTGGCATATCCCATGGATTCACAACGCTTTCGAAAATGCGGCAGCTACAGCGTCAGGTGTGCGTGCAGGACTTGATGTATTAATGAGGAAAGGTCGAATTCCACAGCAGGACACGGAGATCATTGCTATCGGTGGAGATGGTGGGACCTATGATATCGGTATTCAAGCAATAAGTGGAGCAATTGAGCGGGGACATGACTTTGTTTATGTCTGCTATGACAACGAAGCTTATATGAATACTGGTATTCAAAGAAGTGGTGCCACAATGCATGCAGCATGGACGACGACATCTCCCGCCGGAAAAGCTGTACTTGGCAAAAAAGAATTTAAGAAACCACTTTTGAGGATCGTTGCGGCTCACGGGCTAGAATATTGCGCCACCGCGAGTGTCTCTCATCCACTTGACTTTGTCCGAAAGGTTAAACGTGCAGTTGACGTTAAAGGACCAGCTTTCGTGCATGTTATTCAGCCTTGTCTACGTGGTTGGAGATTCGACACTAGTGAGTCCTTCCAAGTAGCGCGGTTAGCTGTTGAATCACGCTTCTTCCCACTTTATGAAGTGTACCATGGATACAAATACGTCCTTAACTATCCTAATCCAGCGTTGTCAAAAGTCCCCGTCGAAGACTACCTGAAAAACCAAGGTAGATTACGACATCTGTTTAGACCAGAGAAAAACCAAGAGATCATCGACGTAATACAAGGACACGTTGACCTAGAATGGGAAAAACTTCTTGAACTTGCTGAATTTTCAGAGAAATCAGCAATCTATTAACCCAACTTCTTTTTTTATTTCCATTATAACACAACTAATCTTTTAATTTATTAGTTCTACCGTTTTGAACAGTCTTTTTACAGCATTTCTTTTTTTTAACTTGAAGTACGAAAAGCCTCAAGACAAAATATAAACTTCTGCAGAAAAGAATTCAGTCTGTTTCCTTTAATGCTATGATGCCTTTTATATGAATCAAGTGATTAGTTATTCTACAAATTCAAAATCCAATGGAAGTAATAGCAATAGGAAGTCTTTTCTTGAGCGAGAAAAAAATCAGCGAGAAAAGAAAAAAAGAGAAGGCAATTAAAGAATTGAGGAAATTACAAAAAGAAATGATAGACAAATTTTCTACATTGAATACAACAGCATTTGGTTGTATTGTAGCGTTTGCTTGGAATGGTGCGGTTCAAGCAATCTTCCGTAACATCTTTGGAATAACCAATGAAGTAATTCCTTCGGTAACCTATGCGATTGTTGTGACCGTAATTGCAGTCATTGTAACAATCTGGATAAGCAGGCTTGCTAGAAGATACAAAACGATCGAACAACACGCAGGAATAAGTTAACAAAGACTTTTTATAGTAAATTTTTACGTTCAAAACTCAAAACTCGACTCCTAAGTTCTATCGAACTTTTTATCTGATAGCGGCGAGAAGACTCCTTCCGAAAGGTGGGAGATGAATCGCCGTCCTTTTCTCGTGAGAACGAGAAACGTTTTAAATGATACGTCCCATAGTGTCTTAAGATATGGTGGAGGATGGAGATGGAACTTCAACTTGCCACACCACTAACCGTGTGCAAGACGCTGGTGCTTCCCGTCGATAAACGGATCACCACAACAAAAGAGAAGTTCCTCGACAAACTTACCGCCCGACTTACTTACGGCGTGCAACTATTTCTTGAGAAAATAATCACTGACAATATAACAAGTGCTACAGAGGCGGAGCAATACCGAAAAGAGGTAGAACACCGTACCGGGCTGTCGTCGGGTTTCGTGCAAGCCTGTCGCGATAAAGCCCTCTGGATGTTCAAGTCCTATCGGGAACTACACCGTGAATGGCAATGGGAGATTAAACGCCTGGAAACGTCCATCGGCACCTGTCAAAAGCGCCTCGCCAGGAAGAGCACCACGAAAGATAAGACACGGTTACAGACACTCCAACATAAACTCTACCGCTGGAAAAAGAGGCAACCCTCGCCACCAACTATCAGGGAGAAGGTGCCCATCATGTTCGACTACCGTGTAGGCGACATATCGCTTTCCTGCACTGCGAAGGAGTTTCCTCTCTGGGCGAGAATTTCCACCCTCAAGAAAGGTGAGAAATTACACCTGCCGCTGTATCTCTATCCGTATGCCACGAAGCACCTCCACAACAAAGAATGGCGAGTGAAGTCTTTTCAACTCGTTAAGAATCACAGGTTGAAACGCTACGAGGTCCATGTCGTCGTAGAAAAGGAAGTTATGCCTGCGCTGAAGGCGCTGACGGGCATTGACCTGGGGTTGAAGCGACTAGCCACTGCCGTAACCTGCGAGCTATCGGGTGAAGGCAGCGTCATGTTGTTTAAAAAAGAGGAGTACAAAGAATTTTTCATCCATATGCGGCAACTGAGCAACAGGATCGCTAAATTAAAACGGTTTGGGAACTACGCGGTGGTGAAGAAACTTTACAGTAAACGCTTGAATTACGCGAGGGATTTCAGGAGAAAACTAGCAATCGATATTGCTTAGCAGCTGTCAGGAGGTTCGTTGGTGGTCATAGGCTACCCTGACAAAGTGCGTAACTGCCACTACAAAGGATCGGGGCACAGGAGAAACCGAAAGCGTGTCAACCATTGGGCCTTCAAGGACTGTGCCGACTGTATCGCGATGGCGGTGCTGATGCGTGATGGAGTACCCTTAGTGATCAACGAGTGGTGGACCACCCATCGCTGTTCGGTATGTGGTTCGCGTAAGGTGGAGGTCAAGGACAGGGCGTTCAGCTGCCTGAACTGTGGATTTACTGCCGATAGAGATGTAAATGCAGCGTTTAACATCCTAATAGACGCTCTAAAGTGCCTTATCGGACTGACAAAGTGGCGGAAAGGTGGTAGGACAACAACCAAAGTGTTCCTTAAAGGAACGGGGGGTGCGGTGGATCATCCCGAACTGTCGATGAGCGGGTTCTTGTTATCCCTCGTAGGGACAGCTCAACAATCCGTGAGGGCAGAAACTCCGTACGAAAGGGCGGAGTAGTTCACTATTTAACCAATACGAGTTTTTGCTATAGAATAAGTAGTTATTACTGAGAATGCTAATACATAGAAACGCTACGCCAAATATTAAAGCATTCTCACAATAAGAATGATTTAAAGACCAAAAAAAGAAGAAGATTCCTAAAGTTTTGTATAATAAAAGGAAACTTATTATTGTCAACAAAATCCCTGATAGGAGGCTTTCGATGTGATTACTATAATATCTGGTGGGTTGCGAACGACCAAATTTTTAGAAGGGCTTTTACGGGTTATACCGCAAGAAAAACTTGGGATCATAGTCAACACTATGAATAATTTAGAAGTTTTAGGATTGGATATCTATCCCGACTTAGAATACTTATTATTTCTTCTAGCTGGTAAACTGGATATTAGATATTGGGAGACCATCCAAAATGATACTTATAGTATTATGAACTCCTTATCTTATTTGATGAACAAAGAAGACCTATGGTTTCGTTTTGGCGACACACTCATTACTCAAATCATCTTCCGCGAGCATCTTATGACTAAAGGTGCATTCTTTTCAGAAGCAATCACCATAATTGCCGAAAAACTTGGTATTAAAGCAAGAGTTTTTCCAATAACAGACGCCAAAGTTATTTTCCAAGTGATTACCGATCAAGGGAATTTACCCTTTATGGAATACCGCAATAAGGAACTTCAAGGAATCATAAAAGAAGTAAAAAAGATTGAATACGTTGGGATCGATAAGGCGGAAGTACATCCCAAAATAAAGGATACACTGTCTAACAGTGATGCAATAATCATAGGTCCAAGTAATCCTCCGTTAAACATCGAGCCTATGCTTGCTTTTGAGGAGATTAAGAATACGATTGAAAAATCAAGTGGTAATGTTATTGCGATAAGCCCTGTCTTAGGTGATGAACCGATTGATCAACCTATGAGGAGGCTTATGGAGGAGGCTCTAGGAATTGGGACATCAATCCTCGCTATTGTTGAACGTTATCCAGGTCTCATCGATACACTTATTATTGATGAATCTGACGAAAAGCATAAAGAAAAACTTGAGGAGATGGGTATGGAGGTAATTGTAACAACTGTCAAACTTAATTCTCAAGAAAACAGAATAAAGTTAGCTGAAATCGTCTCAAGACTACTGGATACTTAGCAATCTATGACGCCAATTTGTTAGAAACGGTGTGGATGATTAGAACTTGAACTTAGTTTAGTAAAAAGCGTAAGATGCTCTTAAGTCTTTATTTGATCTATGATCTCTTCTTATTGTAAAAATTAATGCAATCAATAGTTTGGAGGGCAGGAAAATGATGATTATTAAAAAAAGAGATGGAAAGAAAGAACAATTTATCCCTGAAAAAATTGTAGTGAGTTCTATAAAAGCAGGAGCTCCTCCTGAAGTTGCTCGAGAAATTGTGAAAAAAATTGAGGTACAACTCTCAGATCTAAACGAAATGAGCACGGCAGAACTTCGTGATATGATCTTAAATATATTGAGTGAAAAAAACCCAGAATGGAAAGAAAATTGGCTAACATATGATAGGTCGGTTAAGAAAAGGCGATAAGAACTTTATCAGTGTGCAAATTTATTTTATGAAATAAAATAGATACACTTAAGGTACAGTGATTGCTGCACCATTAATGGCAAAAAATATTCTATTTTACCTTTTCGGAAGCAAGAAGAAGGTCTGGGCACTATCATAGCCATTTTTTTATTCGAAAATAAATTACCATTACGATACCTAAAGTCAACATCACAAGCAATGAGAATTGATAACCAAACTGCCAATCCAATTCTGGCATAAATCTAAAATTCATCCCATAAATTCCTGCAATTAACGTCAAAGGGATAAATATTGTAGCAATAATTGTCAGTACCTTCATAACTTCGTTCATTTTATTGCTGATACTTGAAAGATAAATATCAAACATT
>JAEORY010000024.1 GCA_016840645.1 Candidatus Borrarchaeota archaeon
TGCATTATTCATGCTAATTTTTGATTTTAATTTGACTTTAAGAAATTTTGGATGGCTCATGATTGGTCTTTCTATTGCAGGAATCGGATGCGGTTTATTTAAAAATATTTACCATAAATTTACTAAAATCAGATTAAATACTTCCGATAAAGTAGAATGGTGGTTCAGAATATTTGTTCCCATAAAGACCATGAACATCATAAATTTAAGCATATTTTTGTTCGGAATGTTTCTAATAATTTTAGATAATCCAAGTTTGACCGCGTAATCTATATCAATGAATAAAGTAACTTTCCAATAATAAACGCAAGTAGTCCAAAAACCGTCATTCTAGCACCTTTTAACCAAGGATTCCTATTTCCCATTTTACCCATATATGCTCCCATCACGAACAACATCATAAAAGCTAGTAATACAGAGATCCTTGAGGCCCATTCTATTTTCAAAAAGCCTATTTTAACTAATAAGAAAGGCAAGATCATAACAGCGCATGAAATTAGTGGAGTTAAGAAATTAATTAGCGCGGTTATAGCGACACTTTTCTTTGCTGTTTTTCCAATTAACGTTTTATCCATATCTTTAAGCATTCCCTTTTCAATTTCAGCGATTCTCCTCTCCTGTTCTAGATCTTCTGCTTCGTAAACACTGACGCCTGTTGATATGCCAAGCGCAAGACTACTTGTTGTCATCGTTGCTAAAACAATCGAGGGGTCTATCTTAGCAGTAAAAGCTGATCCGACAACTATGCCTAATAACATGAATGTTGAATCGAATAGCGTATTTATGAAAAATCGGCGGACAGCTGGACCTGTATTTTTCCAATCAATATTGATCATATATTTTACAAACGTCCAAAAAGTGATAAATCCAAGTGGAGGTTCTAACTTATTAACTTAGATTTTCTTTTCTTATTTTCTCTAATTTTTCTAACAGCTAATGCTAAACTCAGGAATGCAGTAAACACAATGATTGATAAGATAATAAGATAAGGATCTGGATAACTCCTTACCATATAAAATAACTTCATCATATTAACCACATATCTGGTATGTAAGTACTCACTTCTGCAGAAAACCTTAAACGATACTCACATAAAACTCTGTAGGAATAATTATGTATGAAGTTTCATTAACGAGAGTAAAATTTATTCCGGATCAAGATCTAGACAAATTAGAAAAATCTATAACAAAATTAGTCGAAGACTTTGAAGCAAAACATAAAGGAATTGACATATTCGCAAATATAGAGATAACTAGTTCAAAAAAAATCGGTTCAAAAGGAATAGCAGATTAATGGTGCTTGCCGTACACTGTTTTAAACTTCTATGACTGTAATAACGTTTACTGGGCAAGTATCTGCTGCGGTTTTAGCATCTTCAAAATTATCGTCATCAAAGTTACCTGTAGAGGTACCATTACTATTTCCATTCACAACCTTTGCTTTTCCTTCAGAATCACTTTCAAAATGTGTGGGATCACTGCTATAACAAGTTGAACAGGCAGTACAGTCATCCCTATTGATCTCAATTTCATATTTCATTTAGAAAACCCAATTTGTGTTTATGTATAAATATTTGTTATTTATTATCTTTTAGCATGTTTGTTGTATATTGTTTTATATATCCAATTATTCCTGATGCTGAGACTGGAAATATTTTCTTTTAACAAATCTTCCAGTTCACTAATTGAAACCCATCGATGATTTCGCTCTTCCTCTGTCTCTCTCAAGGTGCCATTCTTAACCCTACAAATCACAAATAGACCAATGTAGTTTTGTTCATTCAGAACCTGTACACATGTAAATGGTTGAAAAGAATACGCTAATGTTTTATTATCGAAAAAATAGCAATCTTGTTTCTGAAAAGAATTAGAAAGAATGTTCACAACAAGACCTGTCTCTTCATAAACTTCTCTCTTAACCGTTTCTTCTATCTCTTCACCTTTATCGATCTTACCTCCAGGAATTTCTAATATGCCAAGATATTTTTTAGATTCTCTGGGTTTCCATCGTTCTTGAAGTAATATTTCTCTTACAGAGCGTTCATTATCTCTTTCTATAATAACACAAATAATAACTGGAACAAACTCTTCTTTTCCTAATTGCTTTCTCTTTCTCATAATTTATTTCAATCTCAATAAAATTTTTACAAGAGATAATATTTGATTTAATAAGCAGCCCTTTCTCCTATCAAAATGTAAACATTATCTAAAAGACGCAGATGTTTGATAAACAATAATGTGATTAGATTTATGCTAATTCTTGGAGTAGAGATTTTATAGACCTGGGAGATTCTGTATAAAACTTTGCTTTAGATGGTGCGTTTCCAACTTTCAAAGAGTAGCAAAAAGGTGGGGTCTCGTTAAATAGGTCTTCATCAGTTAAATCATCTCCAATAGCGATCATGAAGTCCCATTTCTTTTTTGAAATCCATTTTGCTACTGCTCGTCCCTTGTTTATATCAATACTTTTGATTTCGATTATTTTGTTTCCTTCAAATACTCCGATTCTATGTGGAGTATGTGATGTCATATGAAAGAGAAGATCTTTTAATTCTCTAGATCGTACTGAAGCTAACTCAGGATCAGCTTGTCTATAATGCCAAACTAAAGAAAAGTCTTTTTCCTCTATTAAGGCTCCAGGTGTTCTATCCTTATATAATTCCAGTAGAGGTTTTATTTGTTGTTTCCAATCATTTTTTAAAGGTTCAATGATTTCCCATTTTTCATTTTTGTATTTTATCCATATGCCATGTTCAGCTACCAGATTTACATTCTTATCTCCAAACCATTTCTCTAGCCATTTTCTATCTCGCCCACTGATAATTACAACTTCGTTCTTTGGTTGATTAGCTATTTTTTCGATTAGATTTAATATTTCTTGATTAGGTATTGCTTTTTCAGGTTTCTCTTTGAAGGGAATAAGACTACCGTCAGAACTAAGAAATAACAAGCGGTTTGAACTTTTTTTATAATCTTCAATTAATTTAAATTTTCTTTCGCTATCCAAGTATCTAGATAAAAATTTTTTTTGTATTCTTCTCTGGTTTGAAAGATTATCCATGAAATCATTAGCCCAGCGATTTACATTATAGTGCTGCAATCTTTCTTGCATTGTTTTAAGGCGTTCAATCTGTTCTTCGTCAGACATGGAGAGTGCTTTTTCAATAGCTTCTGCAACCTCAACTCTATTATTCGGATTTACAATTATTGCTTCTCCTAGATCTTTTGAGGCCCCCGCCATCTCACTAAGAATTAAAACTGCTTTACTATCACTCTTGGTTGCGATAAACTCTTTAGATATTAAATTCATGCCATCTCTTAGGGGTGTTAACAGTGCGATATCAGCAATGTTATAGAGGGCTACTAGCCTTTCATAAGGTAGAAAACGATTTATGTACCATATGGGGGTCCAACCGATGGTTCCATGTTTGCCATTGATTCTTCCAACTAATTCATCTAACTGTTTCTTCAATATTCTATATTCGCTTACACCAGTTCTTGAAGGAACTGCTACTAGAATAAGTGTAACCTTCTCTTTATAGTTCGGATTATTATCCAAAAAAAGATTGAACGCTTCAAGCCTTTGTGGTATACCTTTTGTATAGTCTAATCTATCCACTGACAGTATTATCTTTCTCTCTCCAATCCTTCTACGTATCTTTTCACTTTCTCTCTGTATTTCTGATTTCAGTATTGCTGATGAAAATTCATCGAAATCTATACCCATAGGAAAAGCATCAGCTTTAATGATACGATCATCCATCGTTATCTGTCCTAAAGCAGATTCGTATCCAAAAAGACGATGAACACTATTCAGATAATTCCTCACATAATCATATGTGTGAAAACCAGCTAAGTCCGCTCCTAACAATCCCTGCAATATTTCTTTTCGCCAAGGTAATAATCGAAAAATTTCAAAAGACGGAAAAGGTATATGTAAAAAAAAACCTATCGTAGCTTCAGGAATTTTTTCTCTTATAAGCTTCGGTAAAAGCATCAGTTGATAATCATTAATCCAGATATTATCGCCAGGTGCTATCAGGTCGATGATTGTATCACGGTAATGTTCATTAACTTTTTTATAGCCTTCCCACAATTTATCATCGTATGTGGTATATTGAGGGAAATAATGAAAAAGCGGCCATACAGTTTTATTACAAAATCCATAATAGAATTTTTCTACTTCACCTTTAGATAGAAATACGGGATGAAAATTTTTAGATCGTAAATTTTTTACGATGGATTTCTTTTTATCTTTAATATTTTCTGAAACGATCCCAGGCCAACCAATCCATATACTCTTTACTGACTTACTATAAGTATCGAGTCCTTTAGATACCCCTCCAGCACTTGGTTTAAAAAATAGTTGGTTTTCACGTTTAACAATGTTAATAGGTAATCTATTCGAAACAATCAGTAATCTATTCATTTTGTCATTAATCGAATTAAACATATTTTAGAATTGTGTGTAGCTCGCCAGAAATTAATCTCCAAGTTTAAGCTTAGATTAAAAATTTTTGAGCGAGCGTTAAAACTCACCGACTTTTTGACTTTTGCATCGCATATTCATCATAGTCTTCTATAAAATCATATTTTATCCGGTATGCAAATTGTTTTTTTGGTGGTAGATTTTTTTTAAGAAACTCAATGTGATCTTCCAATGATGTTCCATTCTCGACAGCCTTAACAGCTTCGTTAAGTATGGTGAAATATTGTTGAATTTCTACGTTTTTACTAATTTCAGAATATTTGGAACTTAATTTTGATATCTCTTTTTGGATGGCTTTCCAAAATTTATTCTCAATTAAGTAAGATATGTTTTTTGACCAAATTTCTAAAGTCAGAATATTCATTCATGAAAAATAGTGTATTTTCCAATTTGAAATAAAAGGATAGTTAAGAATTGATTTCTTTTAAAGTATTCGATTATGTGATGAAACAAACTATAGGTGATCTATTTATTTCTGAAATAAAAATTATCAATATTTCTAAATCTGGCGCATGCGGAGAAAATGAAATATGTTGATAAACAACAATGTATGATATGGTTTGTATTAGATATGAGTGTAAAAAAAACTTATGGTTGTAGATTTGAAGGTTGTGGGTTGCCCTTCGATGCTTATCCACCTGACGATTTTCATACAATCGCAACATTAGACAAAAAGAAAGATTCAATCAAAAGAACATATAGGTGCCCTAAAAAACATTTAAACACAATTTACTGGTTAAAAAAAATTAGAACTTCAAGAGAATCGATGAAGAAACGTTTCTGAATGGGGTACGCAAAGACTCTGATTCTCTTTCTATGTGACGAAATATTGCTAAACGTATTGTAATAATGGAAATATTCAAATAGGATCATGCACATAATGAAATTATAATATCGGTTATTTATGGCTAAAAGTCGATATAATCAAATATATAGGTTTAAATCAACCTTTTACAATAATTTTAGCCATAATAAAACGAATATAGCTTAATTAAGTAAATATGGCCGATATTATTGTAAAATAAAGAAGTTTCAACGGGGGTGATATGATTTGGTTAAGAAAAAAAGTAAAGTTCCCACTAAAACAGCGAAAAAGAGTAGGGGAGAAATAGTAAGCTGGCAACCATCTGAATTTCTTGATGAGATGGATCAAATGTTCGAGGATTTTAGAAGACGCTTTTCCACTATGATGTCCCCATTTAGAACAAGATTTCCATCTTGGAATATTCCTTCATTCGAATTACCTGACGTCATGGAGCCAAGTTCAGACATAATTGATGCAGGAAATGAGTATCGAGTATGTGCAGAGATTCCAGGCATACCTAAAGACAAAATCGATGTAACAGTTTCTCCTAAAGGGATAGAGATCTCAGGTGAAGCAGAGACCAAATCCAAAGAAGAGAAAGAAGGATATATACACCAAGAGCGTGGATATTCAAAAATCTATAGAAATCTGCCTTTTCCAGAAGAAGTAATTCCTGACCAAGCCGAAGCTACACTAGAAAACGGAATACTTGAAGTAAAGATCCCAAAGAAAACACCTACTGAAATAAAAAAAACATCAGTCCCAATAAAATAGGCGATCGTATAACGCGCTTATACACGTCATAAAATTTTTTCGGACATTGAATTATGGAGGTGAAATTAAATGAATAAAAAAGAAAAAATTGAAGAAATTATACCTACAACAGAAGATTTGCAGAATAAAATAAAGGATGTAAAGAAGATAGCAGATGATTCTAAAGTAATGCTAGAAGAAAAGGTGAAGCGAAGACCTTTAGAATCCGCAGTGATGATTTTTATAGCTGGGGCAGTATTAGGTCTGCTAATAGGTTCGGCGACAACTAGAGCACATTCCTAGTTAGATTGAGTATTTAGAAGACAAGAGATTCGATTGCGATCCATATTTGGGTAAGCCACATGCTCCCTACAACACCTAGGACACGGCTGGATCTTAATCTTGGAGTATATACTATAATTCCCAAAATTATGCTATATGCTGCATAAAATGAGTTATGATTATTTTTTTTTGAATTTCGTTTGACAAGTTTAAGTAGATTTATTTGGAAACCCCACGATATCTATCGTCTCCGAAGCAATCTTAATCTTAGGAGATTTTTCAATTTCTTTAAGAAAAGTTGACTTAACCTATTTTTTGTGAATCTTCTTTCTTAATAAAAAATTTGCCTACATTCAGTTAAGTATGATTTGTTTAACAATTTTACATTCCATATAATTGTAGTCGGTTGGAACAATCCAAACCTCATTGAAGGTATAATTACTCCCACCTCTAACATAATATTCTTTTATACCAAGATTGATTTCTTCTATTCCTCCATCCTCTTTTTGAACCGTATATTCTATCTGGATTAATCCACCGCCACCTCGATTCTCAAGTGTTAAACTTGTTTTAATAATATTATCATACACACGCTCGCTGTTAAAGGACAATATATAAACGTCGGTCGTTTGAGCTGGCACATCAATAATTTGAGAATATCTTTGTTTTAGCACTAAATATTCTGCAGTTACGCCAATCAAGGCTAGAATAAGACAAATGATCATTACAACATTAACTATCTTATACGTTCTGCTAGCCATCATAGATTGGATCCTTAATGCTATCAAGATATTTGTGATCTTTAATTTGAATTTTCATTTAACATGCACTAAACGGTAAAACCGATATCAAAAACAGTATGACAGTTGGGACATATAAAAAACCACTTAGTGACGGTTCCCTCTTTTTTGAACATTGAATGAAAAGCGTCTTTGTAGCCACAAACTGGACAGATTTTAAACTCGTCTTTTATTTTAATTTTTTTGACTTGATAAGACATAAGATAACACGCAACTCGAGATAGCATAAGTATACAGTATTAAATATGATGATAGAGCGCGTCGAACAGGTGGGTGGCGAAGCACAAGCGCGCGCTTTACTACGATTGAGAAAAAAATATCTTATCTTAAATAGCGTTAAGCCTAGTTTATTCAAATAATATGGGAAAATTTCGAGATAAGTCATGAAGTTGGCAGATATAGACATCAAAAATAGTTCATGTTTTGTAAACTATAAGTGGTCTATAGCTTTCTTCAGTTTTGATTCAGCTTCTTGAGCAACCTCATTAAGATTTTGATTGTTTAGAATCTTCATCATCTCTGTAGGTCTTTGTATAGCGCGCGCGCTGTTTCGTTAACTTTTGCAACTCGTCAGCCTAAAGGTTTGAAGGCTTTAGTAATTTTTGGAGGTTTTGCGGCTAATCCAGTTACTAATCCTTTTCTTAAAGCTTGGTTCGCATTTGCTCCAATCTTAAAAGAGTGGTTATATCGCTCGATTACATTACGTTTTCATGCATCATGCGCGCGCTATGTAACATATTGGCATAGTTATCGAGCGCTATATTGTTTAATTGCTGCTTCAGCGATGTCAGTACTATGATCGGCTATTCTTTCAAATCGGTAAGCTATAGAACTGTATCTCAAAACTAAATCTTGTCTTTCTTTGACCAATTCATTATCAAACGATTGTTTTAGTTTGTCAATCTTGACTCTTGCTTCTATGGCTTTGTTTGCGAGCATCATGTTCTTACTAAATAGAGACTTAGATGCGTCCTCATGGATTTCATATGAGAGCTTACCAATCTCAAGAAGCAGTTTTTCAGAATTGCCAATAGGATGCTGATCGGCAAGATCCATGTCTATTATGCTTCTGGATATGCGGCAAGTGTGGTCTGCAATATGTTCTATTCGCCTTAATGCATTAAAGAAATCTATTGCGTCGAGTCCTGATAATCCCAATCTGGTTGATCCTAAAATTCTCAACTGTCTTGAGAGAAGCATGTATTGTTTGTTGATTGTAGCATCTCTGTTTATGACTTCTTGAGCTAAGTTTCTATCTTTTTTTTCTAGTGCTCTTATTGAATCTTCATGCATTTTTAAAGTAATCAGTGAGGTTCTACGGAGAGTTTGTTCCAGCGGGAAATCTGAGGAGTTAACAATATTCTTTAGTTCTATTTGGTTCTTTGACTCTTCTGTTACAGTGATTCCTTCAAGTCTTTCAAGTAGCCATTTTAAATCTTCATCAATACTCAATATTGGTGGATAATTTATCCGTATTATATCATAACCATTTAGATAAGCCGCTATTATGTTTCTCCGTATGATCTCACTATTCCATTTGGGGTCTATTTTTATTAGGGTCTCCATTGATTTTTTCTTTTTCGTTATTGGATGAAGTAATAATGAACCGTCATCTGTTGGATTGATAGTTATTTCATCACCTTGTTTTAATCCCGAAGATACTATCCAAGATTTAGGAAGTGAGATGAGGAATGATGATCTGATCTTTTGGATCTTTCTGGTAGAGGCATTTTTAGATGAATTTTGCAATTATAAAACTCCTTTGACTGAAAATGTGCTGAACAGCGATTATGTTGCATAAATTGTTTATGGAAGACCTTCATACGAACAGGATGTTAAATAGATATTCAAAAGTGATATAGAATGTCTAGAAACATTCCAATAGTATTATGTGGACAGAAAGGATCAGGATGTAGTGAAGTAGCAAATAATCTAAGAATTAAGTCGGAAAATTCTAAGATTCTAAATGAAGAAGAGTTAATTAGATTAACTGCTGCAAGGCTAGGAATTTCATTCTCGGATCTATTTAGATGTTTAAAAAAAGGAAGCATTGAATATGATAAAACTCTAATTGATACCTTGCACGAGTATACTGATTCGAAGACTATTATTGAAGGTAAATATGCTTGCAGAGCGATTGACAAACCAAGCTATAGAATCTTCCTCACCGCATCGGATCATCAAAGAATACAACACATATCAAAAAAATGGAAAATTCCTTTTCAACAAGCTCATGAACAAATGAAGAAAAGCGATAAAAAACGTAACAAAATTGTAAAACAAATATCTGGAAGAGAATGGTTAGATTCATCGTTATACGATCTAACCTTGGATACCGATAATACAACCTTTGGGCAAATAGCTGACACAATTTTACATTTCATTAGATCAACAGATAAAAAAGCAGTCAACCTTGAAGATAAAACAAATAAACCCCAATTACTCTCATATTTTCACAAAAATAAATTGAAGAAATATCTAAAAAAAATATCTCTTTCAAATAAAACTTACAAATATTTAATTGAACCTAATCGCGAATATGACAATGAAAACGATTATGGTCTCTCGATTGGAAATAAGATAAAGCCTCATATAACCGACGGTCCATCTATAGAGCTACTAACTACAAATGCAGCAGTGATTTCTTGGGATACAAATATCCCTACAGAGGGCGCTGTAGAAGTCAATGGAAAAAAGTTCAATAGTAAAATCAAAGATGTCCATCATGAAGCTCCAATCGATGAACTTACTCCTAACACAAAGTATCCATGTGACGTAATTATTAACAATAAGAAACATGTGCGAAAAAATCTAAAAACCATGAAAAGAATGCCAACATTCAACTAAGCGAGTACTATAAATAGTTAATAGATAAACTTTCGAGGAAATTTCTATCAATACTTATTAGTGATAATTCCTCAGACTGCCCTGAGGAAATGATATGCCAAGTGAAATAGGAGATAACGTTACAATACACTACACAGCGAAGTTAAAGGATGGACAAGTCATAGAGACTACAAAAGGAAAGGAGCCTTCAACATTCCAAGTCGGTTCACAAAAAATACAAGGTTTGAATGAAGCCCTTTTAGGAGTCGAGAAAGGGGAAAGAAAAACAGTTGCGGTCCCTCCTAGCAAAGGCTTCGGTGAGAAAAAAGAAGAGTTAGTTCGAGAAATTCCCCGAGACATCATTAGCGAAGATTTGAAAGGTACTGAGGGGAAGATACTGGAGTTAAAATTAAAAGATGGTGGTCGGCGTTTGGCTACTATCCAAGAGGTAAAGGAAGATACAATCGTTTTAGATCTTAATAATCCACTGGCAGGTAAAACATTAACTTTCGACATTGAAGTCGTTGACATTTTCAAGTAAAACAATAAGCATACACTAGCGCATAGTAATAGGGCGCTACATTCCAGGGTGAAATCTTTAATCGAAGATAAAAAAATCCTCGTTGTAGGTCTTCAAAGACAACATCCGGGAAAGACAACGTTATGTAAAGCGATAATTTATGGTCTTAAAGAAGTTGGAATAAAACCTGTTCCATTTAAACCGCATTCTGGAATGAGTTACTGGAATCAATTCGACACTTTTCAGGAGAACTTAATTAAAGGTAGTTTGGTCTGCAAAGACATAATATCTCTTGAACAAGCATCTAAATCTCAGCTTCCTCTAGAAATCTTGAATCCTGTCAACCGTCTAGTTCGACCAATATCAAATATTCAGACGTCCCAAGATAAAAAGACAATCGATGAATTTCTAGCACAGCGATTCACGCATTATGACGGGAAAAGATCGAAAAACATCTACTTATTAAAGGATGCAAGAAATTCAAGTAAGATGCGTGATATGAATGAATTTATCTTAAGAATAAAGAAAAACGCTGAAAAAATATTATTTATGAAGAATTTTAAGGATTTACTTGAAGTATACCGTAAATATTTCGGCGTGGCAACTCTATCCTCCTATGGATATATAAATGAAAAATCGATCGTCATAGAGAGTTTTAACGACGCCGCATTTCCTTTCAATAAGGCATCTGATTGCAACTTTGTATTATGTGTCTCATCTAACATGATTTATCAGATAAAATCTAGCAAATATTTCAAATACTTGGATTTTTACGCTGAAACTAAGTCTAAGCTCCAATTAAGTGTATCACAAATATTATCCTCCACATTAATTGAGAAACGGTTCGATGTTCAACCTCTCAATTCCCGAGAACAAAACGACCCCCAGAAATTGAAACAAAATTATTCAGACATCATAAAACAAATAATTTGATCTATTTAGGCTGAGCCAGAAGGTAGCTATCGCGCGCAAGGGATCGCAATTCGTTTTATTATGTACTCATTCATATCTATCGAGAGCATCTTTCCACCCGATACGTGGTATGCGTCCGACTCTGTCAAGACTAGGAATCGGAGGAATAGGAGTAATAGGCCATACTTGTGGGTTCTTGGGTGTCGGCTCGATCTGTGCAACACGTCTTAGAATATAGTTATTTTCTACTATTTCGCCAAGAAATCTGCCATTAGAACGCCAAACCCTGTTATCAGCATCTACCCAACCTAAATAATCCCCATTTGTTTTGAAGAATTCACCTTTGAAAATGAAGCCAAAGTACTTGCCATTCCAACGAAAAATTGGAATACTACCTATTTCAATTACCTCATTTTTTCATTGCCTACAATAATAAAATAGGAAAAATCAGATATTAGCGTATATGTGCTATAGATGGTCAGTACACAAAAAATGCGTGTGCCAGACACAGTCCGTTCCTAAGATTGTAACAAAAATATTGAATCTAAATTGAAGAATTTGCAGTCAAAACTGACTGAATCCATAGCTAACAATGAAGAAACCAAAGCCCAACTGAACTCTAGAATTCGAGAGTTAGAACATCAATTTTTAAACCAAACTGAACTCAAAGTTGCAAAACAAGATAAAATAAGTTAGCAAGCGTGTACAAATCAAGCTAGCTAGTTTTTCATCACATAGATCCTCTTTCAACTTCTTTGAGGAAGTATTTGTCTGGTTCACTGATAACCCCAGCCTTCTTCATCTTCTCTCGTAATTCATTTGACTGCATAAACTTCCTAGCATTATCTAGATTGTCCCACTCGAAAAGGATCACGAGATCGTTAGTATCGTTATCCGTCTGGAAGATTTTGTATGATTTTTCGCCAGCATCCTTACGCATAGCAGTATTGCCATCAAACTCAGATTTCCATTTAGCATAATCATCGACCTTATGTCTTGTGACAAGAACGAAGGACACTACATGTCACCTCCTTTTATATGTTGAACATCATATTCTACAACTTGTCATTAAATCTATGAATATGATCATTTGCTAGCTACTATCTCATCTATTACCCAATAATTGAGAGACTTGGCCAGCTTTCCTGTAATTTTTTAGAATAGCAGTAGATGATTTCATACAAATTTAGATCTTGTTTGCTTTCATGTGTGAGTAATAAAGGTCTGTGTCCATATGCGTTGTTAGCGTTCAATTCTATCACTACTAGATATGCTCCTAGTTTTGGAGTAAAGATAAGATTTGGTAGTCTCAACTTGATTTTATCTTGCTCAACATTCTGGGATACTCTGAACAGATTTACTTTATGGGTTTGTCTTGGCATTAAGGTCATGACATTCGATTCTTCTTTATCCCATGATAGGTTAGAATGGACACGTAGACGGCTAAACTCATCCAGAACAGTCAATTTAGCCTGGCAGTTCTCTATTTTTGTTTTTGATGTATTCTTTATTAATGCTTGAATAATGTGGGTTTTACTATTGATTTTATGCTGGATGCCATATATAGTTAGACGGTTTGAAGCATCATTTTTTCTGCGAATATATTTGTCTAAGATCTTGGTTCTGAGGAAATATGCGTTTATTTGACGATTATGTCGTCTAATGCAGATTCTAGAGACCTCACCCCATTTCTCTATCAGTCTCTTAAGGTTACTATGAAATCTTTTTTCATTTATACCTCGTTCAAGACAGTAGGATTTCAAATCTGTAGCAAAGACTTTTCCTGACTTAATTGCATGGAATATCAATTCATGCAGGTTCAATTCAATACGGTATATTGTAGAAATTCTGTATTTTATAGATATTTTTATTTTAAGAATATCAACGCTCATTACGCCAGGTAAAAACTTATCTTATGGTTTAACAGTGTTATGTTTATAGGATGTCTGAACCAGCGGCAGGTTTGCATCTACCTTTCCAGTCTCATGTACTTTTTATTGGATTTTCCTCCTTTCATGGTATTGGAACTAGCTGGATTTTCAGGAATCAATCATTCTATTGATTCTTTGAAGATTTTTCATATTAATTTGTTCATAGAACGAGTTTGAGAGCATATTCTACGGTCTTTAATACGGCCCATAATCCCGACAGTATTATTACTGCTCTAATAGCGTACATTATCTCAATCTTGTTATCCATCTCAGACACGATGCTTGTATCCTTGTATGCTTAAAGTATAAGTCTTATTGAGAAATTCGAGGGTTCCAGTGAGCGAGCGCGTTTTGATACGGCCAACTTCATCTATTATTTAAATAATGTTCACAATGAATAAGAAGAGCTATATCGTTTGGACTATTGAAAAACTATGACCGAACTTATATCGATTTTTCAGACCCTTCTAAATTCCACGATCGAATTTCTACCAAGATTAATAGGAGCACTCATCTTACTTTTAATCGGTTGGCTTGTTGGCTATCTTGTTGGAAGAGCAGTCAAGAAGGGACTACAGTTATACAATATTGATGAGCGTATAGGCGGCCCGAAGCCAATCTTTAAAGCAAGCAGTATATTCCCAGTTATCTTCTCTTGGGCAATCTATTTGATCTTTATCCAGTCAGCTGTTCAAGTTCTCGGGATAACAGCATTAGTTAATGTGGTCGGCGCAATTATTGCATTTCTTCCAGGCCTTATAGGAGGAATCATCGTAGTCATTGTAGGATACATAATAGGTGACTACATTCGGAAACAGATTGAAGCGAGTAAAATATTATACTCTGACTTAGTCGGTAGAGGCCTATTCTTCCTCATCATATATGTATCAGTAGCTCTGGCATTACCGCTTGTTGGAATAGATCCCACATTAGTCAACAATATTCTATTGATAATAATCGCATCTGTAGGAATAGGTCTGGCGATTGCATTAGGACTAGGTCTCAAAGATACAGTAGCTGAGCTTGTTAAGACTTATAAAAAGAAAATTACTGAACAAAAATAGTGTTGCTCGCAAAGGTCTAAACTAACATTATCTCCTTTTTTTACATATATTTGAAGGGATGTGTGACTTCCTGAATAATATAGAAATCCAAGAAAAAAGAAGTGGTGGAGGTGTATTAATCGGTTTACTCTTAATATGTATGGCCTTAGCTTCCCTCTTAACTGTGAGAGGGTTATCTAACATACCTGAAGAAGTCACTGTTAATCTCATAAATGAAGATTTTACCTTCGATGTTCATGGATTCATTCACCTCTTAGCAACTCCAGCTCAATACGTAGGTGATCTATGGGGAGATGAATCTATGATTGTAAGTATTGCATTCCTTTTCTTAGGTTTCGGTCTATCATTATTTTTTAGAAAAAAGATCGTTTCAGCAATGCGTGCAAATTCTATATGATTTTATCCTACTAATTAATACAAAAATAGCATACACTATCTAGAAAAGGACTCTCTCCCTGACAATTGGCCTTTTTGAATATGTGATTATCCCACTTGAATCCTTATATCTGAATATCATTTGATCTTTAACCAATTGCTCCAAGTACTTGTAAACAGTCTCCCATTTCAATTTCGGTCTGGCAATTAACTCCCTAAGTCTGATGGTTATAGTCCAAATTCTCAAATCACAATTTGCTTCTTCCAAAACCTGTAAAATCTTCGGAATCAATAATCTACCTAGAGGTTTAGGTCCTCTCTTCATAATCATTATTTGTTTTTTCAAAAATAAATAGTAGAAAATTCTGGAAATGGTTCTCAATTAATAGAAATTTATAGAAAGAGTTAAAATATTCTGGAAATCAGTGGAAACAGATCTCAAATCTGAAATCCGTATGCATGAGAATTATGATCAATACCTAGAGGAACTATCAGAATAATGTATTGTAAATCAGTAATTACTATCTAGTACTAACCTACAATTTTTCGACAAATATAGATTTAATATTACTATTTCTGCTGTTGCTACATATACTTCTCATTTCTGTTATCCATTTCCATTAATCCGAAGGACTCTTCAGTATGTTTGAAATAGACTATCTTTTTAACTAATTCTTCTTGTCCTTTAGCTATCTCGTAAAATACAGGATTTGTCTTTGTAAGCTTTCTTAGAAGCCCTAACAAAAGCATTCGATTCAATTTTCTACTAATAGTCATTTTAGAAATAGCGATCCCTCTGCTGTTGAAAAGTAACCAGATTGAATGTAGAGATTGAGTAGTGACATCATTAGGAAAAGGTAGTTTTGTTAGAAATGATCCAAGTATCTTGAAATCGTACCAGTCGAATTGGCTGCAAAATTGTTCGAATGAATATTGCTTGTTTTGGATCGTGGATTC
Source organism: Candidatus Borrarchaeota archaeon (assembly GCA_016840645.1). The sequence goes on from JAEORY010000024.1 coordinate 15,714, forward strand.
GAGACTCACTTAATCTACCGATCATTAATTTGTTTTATGAAAATAAATATCTGAATAAAACGTGGCTAAGATCTAATTTATTCTCATAAATCATAACATCAAGTCTTCTTTTTCTTCTTGGGCTTTTTAGTCATTCTAGGTTTGCCCAGAAAGATCCCTCCTTACAAGTTGTCAAGTGAAAATAGGTGAGTATCATCTTTAAGCCTTTGAAAATCCAAATAATATTGTGTCAGATTTACTAACAGCACCATTAGAATTGATTAGAGAATTTGTAGGTGACATATCTTCTGGTGGAGCTATACCTTTCTTCGATCCTTTCTATAATCTAGTTGTTATTTTATGGATGGCTGCAATAGCAGCTATTCTGGTAGCTCCTTTCTGGAAGAAGTTCCGAGGATTTGCTGCTTTATTGACCTGGGCAGCTATCTTCACAACATTGGTTATGAGAGGTTCTTCGTCCAGAGGGGGAGAGATTTCTGCTTTGACTTCTCTCTTCAATATTTCATTTTCTATGGTGATGCTGATTGTATTTGTTTTCTTAACAATATGGATTTTCAGTCGGTTGGTTAGCAGAAAGAAGGTTGTGCCCAAAGTGAGTTAATGAGTTTTGTAAAGAATCTGAAGAAAGCATTTACAATATTTTCTGTCGAAGTTACTTTCTTAGCAATTGGATACTGCATTTATGCTATCTGGAATGGGTATCTCATCACAGGAATCATATTAGGAGATATTCTATTCTGGTCATTTATAGCCGTCCTTTTCCTTCTAGACTATTTTGTAATCTCCACTAGACAAGAAAAATCAGAAGAAAACCATATTGGTGTAAAAGAGACTTTTTTCGGCCCGACAAAGAAAGAGCAGGCTTTAAAATACCTCAAAGTTATCGGCAATCTTTCCTCAAATCAGTTAGCTAATCTTTTGGAAATAGACGTTCGCAATCTCTCCAAATTCATTAATCCTCTGATTCAAACTGGAGTTATTGAAGCAAAAAAGCAAGGCAAGACCTTCATTTACAGTCTGAAGGATGCACATAGTTTCTTACATACACATAATCGTCATAATTCCTTAGGAGAAACCGATTATGCAGGACATGTTACGATTCCAAAATCAGATGTTAAGCTACCCGCAGAAGGCAACATGCTTGGTAGAATTGCACTAGACGACTGGAAGCTTGGTGAGTTCTTCTATCTGCCATTGAAGAAATACGCTCAAAAAGGGATTCTTGTTTCTGGATCTAGTGGTAGCGGAAAAACTGTTGCTGCTAAAGTGATTGTTGAGGAGCTATTGGATGATCAAATTCCAGTATTGGTCTTTGATGCTACCAAGCAGTGGGAAAGACTGAAAGAGAAAAATACAAATGATGAGATGCTGAAGCGCTACAGACTTTTTGGAATGAAGCAGAATCCTAAAGGATTTCATGTGCAAACTACTAAACAAATGGTAAATGTTGATGATATCCTAGACCATCATGGTGCAACTATCTTCGATCTTTCTAATATTACGGATGAGGCTGAACGAGTTGAGAAAGTCGCCTTAGCATTAGATAATTTACTAGAATATTTTGACTACCAGGATGATTCTGATAAACTAAGGTTAATGATTACAATAGAGGAAGCTCATCTTTGGACTCTGAAAGAAGTAGGAAAAGACGCAATCAGATTTCTCGATAAAGCTGTTAGGATGCTTAGGAAGAAAGGTGTTGGAGTTATGCTAATCTCACATAAGATAAGCGATTTCGATCCAGCCATGCGGTCTTCGATGAATGTCAGCATAATCTTCAGAACCAAATATAGTGGAGATTTGGATAGTGTCAGTAAGATGCTTGGTAGGGAATTCTCAAAAATTGCTCCAACTCTGATGGTGGGTTATTCGATATTCCATTTGGCCGATTTCGGTAGTCCGTTTGTTGTATCGTGGCGGCCTAGCTACTCTCAGACATGATGCTTCATTAGCAATAAACCAAAATTGTTAGCTAGGTTTAATACGCGCGCGCTACCTTACCACCAATAGTATAATTGGGATTGTGTTTTCTCAAAATTGAATCATTTGTTGTAATTGTACGATTGCCTGATTAGCTCAAAGGCTTTCTCCAAGTCTTGTCTGCTCTTAATGTTTACTTCGTAATCACCATTTCCCCAGTGGCCAATATGCTTGGGTTTCTCCAAATCTCTTGCGAAATTGTAGGGATCATTAAGCTTGCCACTTGGCACGTTAAGGAAAATCTTTACCGAGCTCTTCTGTATAACAACATCAACGAAGTTGGTCGTGAGCTTGTAGGCTATGTATTTTTTCTTCGGTTCTTCAAGAATTGAATCGTCCAGGCTCTTGATACTCTCCTGAAGTTTAAGAAACATCTCTCTGACATTCACAGTTGCATTCTCCAAATGGCCTTCAACAGAATACGATTCCTGTAATTGACGAACATGGGTAACTTTGCCAGCCTTCTTGAAGATTCTTGATGCGGCAATTCTCTCATGTTTTTGTGATTCTCTGTCAACATACAGCAGATCTTTGTCATAGATAGTGTACTTCAGTAACTCAATCTTGATGGGCAGAAATTCAGCTGTGTCTAAGTCAAATTTGCTGTAGCTCTGGGAAACACATATCAGTCGTGGCGATGTCCAGTCAATCTCAACGTCCAAGTTGTTTCCTTGGCATAGCTTCTCGAAGTCTGCTTTGTGGTCCAAGAGCCACTTAAGATACGAGATGCTTTGGTTAATGACATTATCATTTTGCGTTCTCTTATACTCTATGATGACCGGCGAGCCGTTCTTGTCAATTCCAAGAGTGTCTATTCTGCCCGAGCTCGTGACATACTCAGTCTTCAAGAAATCAACGTTTAGAATCGTAGATAGATTTTCCTCGAATACTTTCTGAATAACTTTCTCTTTGCCCGAACTGTCTGTCTCTAGTTTCTCGGCTTTGAAAGTTCTGAGCTTAAAGAGTGGCATGATTACCTAGATACATTTAGTTGCATGTGCTCAAAAGATTAATGGAAGAATGCGACACTGGTGGGACGCGTAATATGATCTCATTACCTCTGACTAATGAGAAAATCATGAAGGATGCGACTATCGCTGTTCAAACAAGACCATTAATAGATTTCTTGAAGTAAAATATTAAATTGTGGGCATAATGAAGTATTTCGCATATGGCTCCAACATGGATTCACAACGCATGAACAAGAGACACGTATCCTTCTCGCAGCGGGTGCATGCTGTTCTCAAGGGCTACACTCTAGCGTTCAACAAAGTGGCTTCCGATGACCCAAGAGAAGGAAAAGCTAACATTGTTCCAAAGATTGATGGTATAGTCGAAGGTGTGCTTTATGAGATCCCAGAGTCAGACTTGCCGAAACTAAACATTCACGAAGGATTTCCTAGGCATTATTACCACAAAACCGTGACCGTTCAAACCGACAGCGATGCAAGTTTCAACTCACTAACCTATGTTGCACAGCCTGACAAAATAAGAGAAGGACTGAAACCCACTAGAGAGTACCTTGGGCATCTGATCGCAGCACAAGATATTCTTACCAAAACCTACATCAAAAAACTAGAATCGCTCGAAACTTTGGACTAGCTCTCAGTGTA
>JAEORY010000487.1 GCA_016840645.1 Candidatus Borrarchaeota archaeon
ATATATGCAACTTTGTTCCATCGGGAAGGGTGCTAACTTGTTCGGAAACTGTCGTTTTTCCTTCGTTGAACACTTTTTTGACTGGACAGTCTGGACAGGGTTCAGGTAACCCTTTATAAACTTTATAACACTTCTTTCCGACGATCTCTCCCCACAATTCTCTTATTGGCTGATTAGCCCATATCACGTCTAGATCCTTATTTTGAATTGTAATGAGATCTCCAATTCCGGTCAAAATTGCCTTGAGTTTTTCTTCCGATTCTCTTAATTCCTTTGCTCGCTCCTCAACAAGATTTTCTAGGTTTTCAGTATAATTTTTTATTTTTTCTTCCGCACGTTTACGATTAGTGACATCGCGAACTATAGCTAAATCTGCTGGCTTCCCCTCATATTCAATCAAACTGGCATTTATTTCAACTGGTATATTCCTGCCATCTTTTGTTTGGAGTTCTATTTCGAATCTATTTGGAATTTGTTCTCCAACGATCCTCTTTTTATACAGTTCCATAACTAAATCTCTAGATTCTGAAGTAATAAAGTCAATAAAAGGCTTTTCAATTGTTTCCTCTAATGTGAATCCAAAAAGTTCAATAAAATTTGAATTTGCAAATTTCATTCTCCCCTGTTGAGCAATTATGATCCCGTCGGTTCCTTTTTCTACAATAGTTGAATACTTATTCTTGGATTCCTTTAGCGCTTTTTCTGCCCGCTTATGTTGTATTTCTGATGCTTCCAATTCAGCAATTCTTTGACGTAATTCTATCAGTTCAGTCATAAGTTGCTCTTTTGTCGCATTCTCTTGGCTCATTTGAAGCAACTCCTGAAAATTGTATTAATTAGGAAGGTGTTATTTGCATCTAATCAGGTTGATCCCTACCCCAACTTCTAAAAATAATCTGATTCTTTATATATTTTCATTGTTAATCACTTTAAAAATAATGTATACAACTATCATTCAAGAGCTTACACTTCCAAAACAGTAAACAGGAGGATGTTTTATGGATTTTCTGGAAGTAATTGAAACAAGACGGAGTATTAGGAAATATAAAAATGATCCAATTCCTGAAGATAAACTAAACAAAGTCCTTGAAGCTGCACGTATCGCACCGAGTTGGTCTAATATGCAATGCTGGAGGTATGTTGTGGTAAAAGATAATAGCACTAAAAAAGCATTGGCAGACGTCTTACCTTCAGGAAATCCTGTTAAAAAGGCATTTACGCAAACTCCTATTATAATAGCAGGATGTGCAGATCCAGAACGCTCAGGATACATAGGTTCTCAAAGAATAGGGGATAAACAGTGGCACATACTTGATCTTGGAATTTCTATGCAACAATTAGTCCTTGCTGCTACAAATGAAGGGCTAGGAACGTGTTGGGTGTGTTGGTTCAGCGAAAAGGCGGTTAAGGATATTCTTGGTGTACCCGCTAATATTGAAGTAGTTGCGCTCACTCCACTTGGATATCCTGCCGAAGAACCAAAGGCAAAACGCAGGAAATCAATCGAAGAAATTGTTTATTACGAGCAATATGGACACTCAGAATAACTCGTTTTTGTCTTCGAGACAAACGAAAAATCAAAAACTAGAATATCTCAAGAATTTTGAGAAACATAGTTGGTGAGAGATACATGCAAGTTGACATCCCTTACGGAGAGGAAAATATCACAATTGATATTTCAGCGCCTTTTGAAGTATTAGTCCCAAATGAAGTCCAAATCAGAGATCAAAATGAAACTATTGAGCAAGCGATACAAAACCCAATAGGAAAAGAATCTTTCAAAGATTTTGCCGCGAAATCTGACCGTTTACTTGTCATCGTTAATGATGCGTCACGCCCGACTCCTACTTCCAAGATAATAGAGTATCTTTATCCATATCTTTCATCTCACTCTGATGTTCGGTTTCTTGTCGCTACGGGGGTTCATAGGGCACCAACTGAAGAAGACTGTCGTTTTATCTTTGGCAGGTTCTATGATGGTTTTAAAGAGGTAATTTTCGTTCACGATGCTCGTAAGGAAGAAGATATGACATATCTCGGAAAGTCGAAGAATGGGACCGAGATGTATATCAACAAGTTAGTTCCTGAGATCGGAAATGTGCTTATTATTGGAAGTGTTGAACCACATTATTTTGCTGGCTATACAGGCGGTAGGAAATCATTTCTTCCTGGCGTTGCCTCTTACGAAACTATAGAACAAAATCATAAGCTTGCGATGAGTGATGATGCAAAATCACTTGCTCTGGAAGGTAATCCTGTTCATGACGATATGGTAGATGCTATGAAAGTCTTAAGGAACATTAATGTTTTTTCGATTCAAACAGTTCTGACTGGCGATCATAAACTCTATGCTGTAACTGCAGGTGATCTTAAGAAATCTTTTGAAGCAGCTATTGAAGCAGCAAATACGATTTATTGTGTCTCATTAAAGCAAAAAGCTAACATTGTCATTTCAGCTGCACCTTATCCTATGGATATTGATTTATATCAGTCTCAAAAAGCCCTAGACAATGGCAAATTGGCATTGGAAGATGATGGGATTCTTATTGTTGTTTCAAAGTGTCGAATGGGTGTTGGCGAAGCTACTTTTTTAGATCTTTTGAGTTCAGCTGAATCTTGTCAGGATGTATTGGATATGCTGGATGACGAGTATAAACTTGGGTATCACAAAGCAGCAAAAATGGCACAAATCGGAATTAAAGCTCAGATGTGGGCCGTTACTGATTTGGATGAAAAAACTATCAAAAAAGCAAAGTTGAAGCCATATTCTGATATTCAATCAGCAGTAAATGATGCAGTGCAGATAACCAAGGCAAATGGTAGACAACCGAGAGTTGTGGTGATGCTATCAGGGAGCCTTACCATCCCGTACCTAAATCAGAACAAAAAAGAAGTTTAAAAAAGTGTTTTTGGACGGAGAGTATGTATTTTTCTAATACTAGTGTTAGCATTTCGTTGTTTATTCGTATTCAGGTTGGTATGATACAGGGTGTATAGGCAATCCACTAATTTGCGAAGCTTCTAGCGTGACGGGTGAAAGATAAGATTTGGCAAACCCTCTAACTTCAGCCAAAGTGTATTTTCTGGTAGTTGAGAGTAATTGTCTGCCCTCAATATCTAAAGAGCGGATATAATTGACAACACCTTCTGCTCCTTTGTATCGAGCAACTGCACAGAATGAACTTGCCATTGCAATACCATCTGCGCCGAGAATTATTGCCTTCAATCCATTATTTCTTTAAAAAATCTTCGTAATCGAATATTGCACCTTAAACGTCGAAGAAAAATAATGAAAGTACCGAATTAGCCCATGCCATAAATAATTTCACTTGAGTATAAATTATGTAAAAGAATCCTTGAAAATGTGAATATACCTACCGAGTATGATGACGTAGTATCACCAAGAGCACTGCTGTTTAGAAGAAAATTGTTCAAGGGAAGAAGCCTCTCAGTTGAATTGCTTTTGCAAGGCGTTCTATTCCATTTTCGTAGGCTGCCATCCTCATTGTTATTTCCTCCTTTACTGCACGTTTTAAAACCCCACCGTACGATTTTAATATGACTTTTTCAAGTTCTCTGTTGACTTGTTCTTCTGGCCATAAATATGCTTGCGTATCTTGCGCCCATTCGAAGTAACTAACAACAACACCACCAGAATTAGCTAGAACGTCTGGTACAACAAATATTCCCTTTTCGTTGAGCACTTGGTCTGCCTTTGGCGTTGT
>JAEORY010000488.1 GCA_016840645.1 Candidatus Borrarchaeota archaeon
CCATGGTACAAAGGCGCGCACGCGCACGCATACTAAAACTCTGTTGTGATTATTATTTGATATGAGGTGAAAATATTATGGAAAATTCTAGTGATTTAACACTACGAGTCTTAGAGGCTAGACAGAGAGATGTAGGACGAGGTATTGCACGAATAGATCAGAATGTAATGACTGCAGCGAATCTTAGCTCTGGAGACGTTATTGAGATTACTGGTAAGAGGAAAACAGCAGCTCTCGTATGGCCAGGTTATCCAGATGACACTGGTACCGAAACGATACGTATTGACAAGGCTGCAAGAAGTAACGCTGGAGTAACCATTGATGATAAGGTAACGATAACTAAGGTTCAAGCAAGGCCTGCTGAGAAAATAACATTTGCACCTACTGAACCCTTGAGGTTAATGGGTGGTGAGCAGTATTTGGGCAGATTCTTACAGGGTAGACCTTTAACGAAGGGTGACCGGATACGGTTTGCTATTATGGGCAGACTTATTGAACTAGTTGTAACATCGATTCAGCCATCAAACGTAGCTGCAATAGTAGGTTCACAAACACAGATTATTTTGAAAACTGAACCCACTAAAGAAATGGAGAGACGTATTCCAACTGTGTCATATGAAGATGTTGGTGGTTTGGGGTCTGAAATTCAGAAAGTTCGCGAAATGATTGAATTACCACTCAAACATCCTGAACTTTTTGAGCGACTTGGAATCGAGCCACCAAAAGGTGTCTTATTACATGGTCCTCCTGGAACTGGGAAGACTCTCCTAGCTAAAGCTGTCGCGAATGAAACAGATGCCTACTTCATTAATCTATCAGGACCTGAAGTAATGTCCAAATTTTACGGTGAATCAGAAGCTAATGTTCGCGAAATCTTTAAAGAAGCAGAAGATAACGCACCTAGTATTATATTTCTAGACGAATTAGATGCTATCGCTCCAAAACGAGAAGAAGTAACCGGAGAAGTCGAGCGAAGAGTAGTTGCCCAACTTTTGGCTTTAATGGATGGTCTAGAATCACGAGGGCAAGTAATTGTTATCGGGGCGACCAATCGAGTGAATTCATTAGATCCCGCATTGAGAAGAGGTGGACGTTTCGATAGGGAAATTGAAATTGGCGTACCAGATAAAAATGGTCGATTAGAGATCTTTCAAATTCATACGCGTGGTATGCCTCTTACAGAGGATGTGGACTTAGAGAAACTAGCTGAGATTACACATGGATTTGTAGGGGCAGATATATCGACTTTAGCTAAGGAAGCCGCTATGATTTCATTACGAAGAATACTACCACAAATCGACTTAGACGCAGTAGAACTACCTGTATCGGTGCTTGAGTCAATTGAAGTTACACAAAACGACTTTTTGGAAGCATTAAAAGATGTTGAGCCATCTGCTATGCGAGAAGTCTTTGTTGAGGTCGCAAATGTCCATTGGGAAGATATTGGAGGTCTTGCATTACCTAAGCAAGAATTAAAAGAGGCCGTTGAATGGCCCCTCAAATTTCCAGAAGTCTTTGAAGCGACAAATACGCAACCACCAAAAGGAATTCTTTTATTTGGCCCCCCAGGTACCGGCAAGACACTTTTAGCAAAAGCCGTCGCCAATGAATCAGAGGCAAACTTCATCTCAATCAAAGGCCCAGAAGTTTTGTCGAAATGGGTGGGTGAATCAGAACGAGCGGTTCGTGAAACATTCAGAAAAGCAAGGCAAGCAGCACCAACAATTATTTTCTTCGATGAACTAGATGCAATAACTCCTCACAGAGGCATGGGTTTTGGTGATTCTCATGTCACTGAGCGTGTCATTAGCCAGATCCTGACTGAACTGGATGGACTCGTGGAACTGGAGAATGTCGTTGTGCTCGGAGCAACTAACCGACCTGATATAATCGACGCTGCTCTATTGCGACCAGGACGGTTTGACAGACTGATCTATGTGCCTACACCCGACAAAGACGCCAGAGAAGCAATATTTAAGATCCATCTCAAAGGTAAACCACTTTCAGACGACATTGATATTACAAAGTTGGCAGAATTGACAGAAGATTATGTTGGATCCGATATTGCCTCAGTTTGTCGAGAAGCAGTGATGTTAGCAATCCGAGAATTCTTCGAATCTGGTATTTCGAAAGAGCGCGTAAAAGAGGAGGCTAAATATGTCAAAGTGTTCGAGAAACACATCCTAGACGCATTAAAGAAAGTGAAACCAAGAGGAACAAAAAATCTTAAAATATACGAAGCATTCATCGAACAGGGTGCACTAGATCGAAGAAAATCGGGAGCAGAACCCGTGCCGTTCTATCGCTAGTTAGCCTCTTTTTTATTTTTTTTAATTGACCGTGCTTTCTAAATTAGAATATTCTTTGAAAGCCAGTCTTTTTTCTATGCTCCAACGACCCTAGCTGCTGCTCTGGGATCTGTGGCAGTTATTATAGCTGATACTGAATCTTGGTTGAAGCCTTTGAAGCCTTGGTTTCGTTGAATGTTTTCAAGGTGGCTGCTAATTGTTCCTTCTTCCAGGAACTTACTGTACTGCTCTTTATTTATCTTGTTATTTAGAAGCCTAGCAAGTCGTTCTTTTCTCACTTCTCGTCTTTCAACTTCGCTGAATGCCTGCTTTAGAAATAGAAAGTATGAGAATGGACGAAGCATTTCAACACGAGAAGCTTCAAGATCCGAAGTTGCTTTTTCGAAAACTAATCTTGCTGCTAAATGGTGTAAACCAGCGCTTAGCATGCTTTCTCCGTGTAACGCTACCCATAAACCGACAGTTTTTAAATCGTCTCTATCCGACATTTTTTGGTGAGCAAAATCTTGTTCTTTTTCTTCTTTGGAAATGTCCACGTCGGCAAAAACAGTAAAATTACAGACTGGATGTTCTAGAACTTGAGCACCCCATCCTGCTTTTTCTCCAGCAAAAAACTGCTCACGGCTTACAAATCCCAAAGTTGCCAATATCTCAATAACATGGGAAAAATTCTCTCTAGAATTACGGTAGGTATGGTGATCATGGTTTCCAAAACCTAATCCAAGACGATCCTGCCGACCCTTTTGGATGTAACCAGCCCTATTTTGGCGCTCCCAATATAGTCTTTCAGCTCTGAAGAAAGCATCTGTAACTCTTTCCTTTTTCAAATTTTTTAGGAATCTTTTTATCAGTTCTAAAGTAACTTTTATTCCTTCTTTATCCGTTTCAAAGAGTCTTTGTCTACAACAAAAAGCCTCTATAGCCTTACTGTATTCTTCAGCGTCTTTGACTTCTTCAGGAACAATAAATCCGTTGTAGCCACGTCTTTCTACTGCTGAGAGTATATAGTCACCCTGAGAACTGACTATAGCTTTCCTATAAGGTGCAAGCGTTGCACCTTCTATTTTTAGGTTTTCTCCAGTCATTTGAATAAAATGGTCTAGTCTTTCAGGTTTCAGGGCGATTTCGGTTGTACTATTATTTGACAGTATAACTGGAAAATAAGTTGCTCCAGGGAAAATGTAAACTTGACTTCCTTCTAGAACTTCTAATCCATCGAATTCAAGAAAACCAAGGTTTTCCAGATCATTTTGGGTGATTATCCTATCAGCTAGAACAATATGATCAACCCAATCAAAGAAAAATGTTGAAGTCTCCTTATACATCCGAGCCGATAGTTTGCTGGCAACACCGTTATGTTCTAAGAAAATCGCGATTTGATCATTAAGAAACCTTTCTACCT
>JAEORY010000489.1 GCA_016840645.1 Candidatus Borrarchaeota archaeon
ATGGCCGTTCAGATAGTCAATGCTATGCCTACATCAATTCCTGAATTAAAAGTGTTTGTAACTGAAAAACACAAAGTTGTTTTAACGAGCGATATGGAAAAAATGTTTGGAATTATAGATAAATACAGATAACTGGAACGTTTATGTTTTCTAATTAGCTTTTCTCTATTTTGAATTTTTAATTTTTCTAGGGGTGAGTATATGCGAGATCAAATCACAAGTCGCACTAAAAAGGAATATGAAGAATATGTGGTGGTACTCGATTTTTTGCTTCTTGGTCGACTAGGTAAGAAACCTGCATATTTACAAGAACCCCTGGTTCAAGTGGTTGGTGAGAAGCATTTCACTTTATTAGAACTCACAACCACAAAAGATGCCCTTATCAATTTACATGATCGTTTAAACATCAATCCACGTGTAAAACGGAAAGGCGACAAAATTTTACATGTCAAGCGGCGTATAAATGACGAAGAATTAACCACAACTGCAAAAAGAGAACTACCGTTTGCAATTGAAAAGATTGTGAAAATGCAAGAAACTCGTTTTGTAACCTTTTTTAACGAAGCTAAGCCAATAACCACTCGAAGACATCAATTAGAGTTGCTACCTGGAGTAGGAAAGAAATTTGTCATTGAGATCCTCACTGAGCGAAAAAAAGGACCATTTAAATCATTTATTGAAATTGAAGAAAGGACACGCATCAATCCAACAAAGGCAATCGAGAAACGTATTTTATTAGAAATTGAGGGAAATGAAAAACGCTATCTTTTCGCACGACCTCCCATAGCGGGATGAATTAACAGTTTACATTAATTTACTAGAACATTACATAACTTCAGATTTTTAAGGGGGTCCATCTTTTCATTCACCTTCTTAGTTATAGGTTGGGGTCTGTCTGTTCTTAAGGGGGTGCGACTTACTAACTTACTTACCACTGGATGCGACCTACTATGGCAGTTATTACACTTCCTGGGGTTATCACCTCACTTCCAGACACACATGCTCTCGACGACCTGATGAGATGATTCGGTAACGCCCGAAGACGCGCCTTCTCCATGAAACGCAAAGACTTGAAGACCTGTTCTATTGAAACCATCCTTCAACAAGAAATCGGGCTTAATTCTCGATATATTAAGGACGCTTATTACTCCATCAAACATTTACCCTACAATACTACTTTTGGCGGGTTGAAGAACCAGCGACTGCGCGAGCAAGGCAAAATCACCAAAGAAGAATACAATAAGCGGCGAAATGCCTTCCTGTTTTCCCGTGGAGACCGTGCCTAGAAGGGCAACCTTAATCTCCGACTCGACCTTTCCACCATGCAACTGCGTATCAATACCTGCTGCAACGATACGGATAACAAGTGGATGTTTATTAGGATATTCATCCCGCAAAAATATCTCGATACATATGGTAGGTATCTGGACGGTTCTCATCCTTACACCGTGCAGATCAAGAGACAGGACTTTGATATGGGTTATGACCTGCGAATTTCCATTAAACTACCATGTGTGATACGGGAGACCTCACGAGTGATGACGTTGGACACAAATGCAGGGCGCACTGATTTCGCGGTGATGAACAAGAACGATGGGCGGGTTGTGGCAATAGGGAAGTTCAACCACCACGAGACGCAATACACCCGACAGGGAAAGCGTAACTATTTGTTGAATAAACTGGTGAAAAAGATCGGCAACATAGCGAGACACTATGAGGCCGAAGTAGTGGTGGGAAATCTCAATACGGGCAGGTTCTGGAGTTACAGCAAGAAAGCTACCAGAAAGATTCGACAGCTGCCGCAGTACAAGTTTCGGCAGCTGTTGAAACGATTGGAGTTGCAGGGTATAAAGGTAAGTGAGAGGTCTGAGGCTTACACCAGCAAGTTAGGTGACGTGATCTCTCAAATAGTAGGGTATGACATTCACAAGTGCGCAGCGATTATGTTCGCCCTGAAGGTCATCAACTACGACGTGTTTCAGCAGTTGAAGACGTTTCTCTTCGGAGTCCCGTCATATGAGGCTTATGGAAGGCGGAGAAGGAGGCGAAAAAGAGAAAGCGGGCTGACCGCCCCCATTCAGTATCGAAAGTTTCTAAAAAGTATGAAGTTCTGGATGGCGATGAAGTCCTCACTAAGAAAAGAGGATGGAGGCTACCTCCCGATTCCTGGTAGGGAGGGGTTGTCCTTTTTGGATAATTTAAAAGCGCCCTTCCCATGTCTGAGTATCAACATATGGTAAATTATATGAAGATATGGTAAGGTATCGTGACAAGGATGAGAATGACAAAATTTTTAACCGAGACTCAGAAAATTTTGAAGAAATATAATATTAAGCCAAGAAAACGAATGGGGCAAAATTTCCTAATAGATTCAGACGTACTTGACAAACAAATCGCATATGCTGACTTACAAGGAACGGATATTGTCTTAGAAATTGGAGCAGGCATTGGGACACTAACAACGCGCCTGGCAGATCATGCAAAAAAAATAATAGCCGTTGAGAAGGACCCACGCCTTTTGGATATTTTAAAGGAACAATGTGCCAAATATGATAACATTAAGATCATTCACGATGACATTCTACAATTGGATATACCCCCGTTCACAAAAGTGGTTTCAAACATTCCCTATTCAATTTCTTCTCCTTTAACATTCAAATTACTCACTTACGATTTTGACGGTGCGATATTAACCTATCAACTAGATTTTGCGGAGAGATTAGCCGCAACAGTTGGCTCCCGTGAATATAGCCGCCTCTCTGTAACTGCTTATTACAGAGCAAAAGTTAAAATTCTTGAAAAAATTTCAAGAGACGCATTCTATCCCACGCCACTAGTAAATTCCGCACTTGTCAAAATCACACCACATCCCCCACCATTTCTTATTGAAGACGAGGACCTTTTTTTTGAAGTTATTCGAGCAATTTTCAATCGAAAAAACAGAAAGGTAAAAACAATGCTTTCAATATTTTTAGACAAACAAAAGATATCCATCTCAAAGAAACAAATTCTTCTAGAATTGACTCAAGAACTTCCATTTCTTGAAAAAAGAGGCAGAGAGATGTTACCAGAAGAAATTGGTCTTTTAACTAATCATCTTCGTAGAAAGATATAGGCTGAATATATGGAGGCTTTCTAATATAAAGCAACTTAAGTTCAATAATTTGTGTTTTCTAGTGTTCGATGAAGTATATGAACCTGCAGAAGATTCCTTTTTGTTGGCAGATTATTTAAGTCATGAGATTCGTTCACAGGATGTAATTCTTGACTTAGGAACAGGAATTGGAATTCAAGCTATAGTAGCAGCCACATTAAAAGACGATATTCAAATTATTGCAACAGATATCAATCCTATTGCGGTACAAAATGCAAAAAAGAATGCTCAGGTAAACAAAGTAAGTGATAGAATAGAATTTATCCATGGTGATTTGTTTCAGCCTCTTCTTGAAAAAGGGCGTTTCAGTTTAATCATGTTCAATTTTCCTTATCTCCCTCTCCCATCGCCTGATCTCGAAGAGAAAGATTGGATTTCACTTGCCTGGTCTCAAGGTATTGGTGCCGATAATATATTAGAAAGATTTTTTTTGGGCTGTCGATCATTTTTAATTGATGAAGGGCGTATTTTGTTGATTCTTTCTACACTTTCAGAAGTTGATTTAAAAAAATGGGAGGACATCTATTCCATTGAGAAATTGGCA
>JAEORY010000490.1 GCA_016840645.1 Candidatus Borrarchaeota archaeon
TCATACATGAATCCTTTTTAACTTGCTTGTGAAGTAACCCAAGCGCTTTAGTTCGTTGCATGGCAGTTACCGGATCCTTCCATATACAAACTTCCGAGTGAAAGATAAAACCCTCGTCTTGAAATTGCTTAATCATATCGCCCCTGAAATCTCTTATTCCAATATAACCATCTCGCGCTTTGGATGTCGGCAGGTTCATGCAATGAAATGATACATTACGCCCAGGTCGCATTACGCGGTAAAGATTCTTAACCAGATACTGAAAATGATCAGAAAACTCATCATCAGTTTTGCAATTACCCATATCTCGGTCACTATTCGAATACGTATAAAGACTAGCAAAGGGAGGTGAGAATATAGAGTAATCAATGCTGTTGCTTTCTATCTCAGCTGTAGTTTCTACGCAATCGCCTAAATAGGCAGTCCAGTTTTTGCCTTGCATTTCTTTAGTTTTGTATTTATTTTTAGTCCGTTTCATGCCCTTAATATTTTCTGTGTTTATTGCTTTCATGTTTTTCACCATTTCCTCTGCCATTTTATCCGCGTCTTTTTCTTTTCTTTCGATGTTAGCTACAACTGCTCCTTCTGTTTCCGCTGTTACTATATAGCAGTTTACTGTTTTTTTCTGACCAAACCGCCATGAACGTCTAATTGCCTGATAATACTGCTCGTAAGAATCAGATAACCCCATAAATATGACATTGTTGCAATGCTGCCAATTCATACCAAAACCTGCTATCTTCGGCTTAGTTACTAACTTCTGAACTTTGCCCTCGGAAAAACCAAGCATAGTGTTTTCTTTATATTCCGCGCTATCAGATCCCTTGACTTCCACGCACCCTTCTATCGTTTTTTTGATAACATCCGACTCGCTATTAAGATTGCACCATATCAGCCAGGGCTGATCGGGCGCTGTTGATATTATCTCTGCGCATTTTTCTGCTCTAGTAATTATAGTGTCTGATCGCGCCTTTTGCCTTTCCTGAAGACTCGAAGCTGGCATACTGAATAAATAATCGCCAGTGTTGCTGTTGTCTGCATTTACTACTATATTCTCGACATTCAGATCCGGCAAAATAAATTTGCCATCATCATACCCAAGATCAGATGGTCTCCTAATCATTACAGCCCATGAGCATACCCACTTCCAAAACTCACTCTGAGCATGCCCTTTTAGTCTCCATTTCTGAGTTTCTCCTCCATCATGTACAAAAAACATAGATAGCATTTCTGTTCGGCTCATTGCGCCGACAAATTCTGCATGATTACCTAGCTCCATGAAATCATTAGGAGCAGGAGTGGCCGTACACGCGAGACGATATTGTATTTTACCGAATGATTCAATGATCATATTTCGATATTTTCCAGTATATGCTTTCAATATACTGCTTTCGTCCAAAACTATCCCTGCATAATCTTCTGGGTTGAATTTCTCTAGCTGTTCATAGTTTGTTATGGTTATATTCCCCTGCTTTGTGCCATCCCTACTCTGCACCACATCGACTCCAAATTTCTGCCCCTCTCTGATGGTTTGTGTGCTTACAGCTAGTGGCGCAACAATCAGCACATCTCCAGGAACATTAGATGCCCATTCCAACTGCATAGGTGTTTTACCCATGCCGCAATCAGCAAATATACACGCCCGTCCTCGGCGTAAAGCCCATGATACTATATCGCTTTGAAAGTCATACAGCATATTATTCAATTCTGGAATTACATCAAGGCCGGTGTCTCTGTCAAATATAACTTTATTTTTTAAAAACTCATTGTAATTCATCACTATACCCCTTCATGCTCCAACCACGCAACAGCTACGGCGGCCACCTGGATAAGTTCATCTCTTAGTTGTTTATTGTCTCTGCTTCTATTTTCCAGAACAGCGCGCGCTACTTCTCCTACTTCTTCAGTAAGAACCGCCATTTTAGTAACCCTTTCAACAAGTCCACTCGAACAATCACCATAACCCCAGTCATGGCATTTATTCCATTGTTCTGACTGTTTCCTTCTCTCAATCTTTATAGCTTCAAATATTTCTTTCAACTGTGCCACCTTGAACCCCCTTCGTATTTTGTTGCTTTGTCCGGTATTTGCTCCGGTTCTTCTTCCCAACACCTCTGATTAATCCATGTTTGTAAGTGCTTCCATGAGGGCACAAATACACCGCTTGACTCTAATTTTCGCCTTGCAATCATTTGCTTATTAATTGCTGGTTGCAACAGCGGCAAGACTTCCCGCCAATCCTTATGCTTTTTCTTGTAGTTGTTGAACTCAGTCTTAGCCCCTTTCTTAGTTCCAGGATAGCTCATTCTGAAAGAATCGAAAACTAAAAAATCGTCTTTCTCTTTATTCTCTTTCTCTATCTCTGTCTCTGTCTCTAGGGCATCAGGTTGATATCCGCTTGATATCGCCTTGATATCATCTTGTATCAAGAAAGAAGATAGTTCTTGTAAAGCCTTGTCAATCTTTGACTTAGGCTGTCGAAGCCGAAACGATATAGTATCAATGCTGGGTAAAATGCCTTGCCTTGTCTCATCCTCGGACGCTAATAACCAACAACCGACCAAAACCCTAAAAGCAAAGTCTGATATCAAACTGATATCATGGTTGTCTAGTATATCTCTATACAGCTTTATCCATAACGGTCTGCGATCTTTGAAATGTTGGAATTTGTGCCAATCTTTAATTTTCATATCTTCACCTTATATAAAATAACCGGACAATCATAAGAGGGTGAAGCAAGAAGTATCGGGCTGATATTCTTCTCTTATGATGTCCGGTAAAAATTTCATATTACAATATTAACCCTGCACTACTTGCTTCATTAAGAATAGTATCAAGTCAACCCCCACCTGTCAAGCAAAACGCGCGATAATCTACAATTCTGTATATTTCGCTGTTTGAATATTCCCTTTCGCACACATTTTGCCAGTTTGTGCTACCTTTTCACCTGTAGCTCCAGTGTGCCGCCGACTGGCTCCATGATGATTATGTCGTGTGCGCTTTTACCGGTGCCGACAACCTTTCCATCTTTAATGCTTACGGAAAAGAAAACCGTCCCTTCTGGTGCTACAGATCGAAGCGCGCGGATCCCATGCAAGTCATTAATCCGCATGAAAACTGCGGTTCCCTGAGGGCCATGCGTCCACAATTCCCCTACTTCAGGCAGTCTGTTCGTTTCTGTTTCGTCTTTTATGATGTATTCCATTTCTATTTTCCTTTCTTTAGTTTAACTTTCGCCCTATTTCGCAAACGCCTCGTGTATCCGGTTCTCCCACACGTCGCACTGTCGGCGCAAATCAACGATTTCTCGGTTTTTTTCTTCTATTACCTCATCTTGAACCGCCAGTTTATGCGCCATATCTTCGTGTACGGCATTATGAAAATCAAACCCGCTAGGATCTACCCCAAGTTTAGCGGCCATCAATTCACGTCTAGTCAGAAAGTCGGCTTTAAACTTGATAGCCTTCTCTGATATTCGTTTATCTCTATCCGTCATTGTTCCTGTCCTTTCGTCTGTACGGTTCTAAATCGACCTGTAATCCCATCTTTTCGGCTAGGCAGTAGTTGACAAAGAAGTTGAAATTCGCCTCCTGGTTCAACTGTCGCCAGCCCTCCTCGACCGGCGGGTATAACCTAACCGGTCGCGGTGATTTTTGTTTACTCATTACGCCCTCTTTTCATAGTATTACTTTTAG
>JAEORY010000491.1 GCA_016840645.1 Candidatus Borrarchaeota archaeon
CGATGGATCCGACATAATCACATACCGCGACATAAAAGACTGTAAATGGTCTTTAATCACTAGTCAGCGCATTCTTTATAAACTAACTATTATTATTCACACTCCTTAGAATGTTTACAATGATATCTTTATGTTGACAATGAGGTGACCTTGTTTGAAATCTATTGAATGCCCTCAGTGTGGTGCCTTGATAGACGTCCCCGAAGACGTAGTAATGGGTGAAATACTTGACTGCCCCGATTGCGGGACTGAGTTAGAAGTAATAAAAGTCAGTGAAAGTGGAGAAATAGAAATTTCTACTGCTGAAATTGAAGGAGAGGACTGGGGTGAATGAGGGGGGACTGGGGGTAAATTGATCAAAATGAAATTATGTTCATACATTTGTGATAAGAGAAACTGAGCGATGTGGATAACGAAATGAAAACCATTGGACTTCTTTTTGATAGGCTTAGATGGTACGAAAAATCGATAATCCAAGCGGCAGCAAAAAAAGGTATTGAAATTGCAAAGATTGACGCAAAAGATCTCTCCATTGATATTACCCGTTCTGATAACGATTTTGGCGAAAACGATGTAATCCTACAAAGATGTATCAGTTATTATCGTGGCCTATATCTCACAGCGGTTTTAGAAAACGAAGGCGCACAGGTAATAAATCCTTTTCAGGTATCTCAAACCTGTGGTAACAAACTCCTGACTACAATGGCTCTGAAAAAGGCGAATGTGCCTACACCACGAACTATAATGGCATTTACACCAGAATCAGCACTCAAAGCGATCAAGGAAATTGGTTACCCAGCCATAGTCAAACCAATTGTAGGAAGTTGGGGGCATTTTATTGCACCTGTCAATGAAGATAACGTAGCAAAAGCCATTATCGAACACAGAGAATCGATGGCACCTCCTCTTGGCAAAATCTATTATATCCAAGAGGAGGTTAAGAGTCCACCTACAGAGTTGCGGAAGCGCGATATTCGTAGTTTTGTAGTCGGAGATGATGTGGTTGCTGCTATATATAGAGTCGCTAAAGAAGGAGAATTCATAACAAATACCTCACGCGGAGGCAAAGCTTTACCCTGTGAAATAGACAGCGAAATCGAAGAGATAAGTATAAAGGCTGCTGAAGCCGTTGGAGGCGGAGTTCTAGGGGTCGATTTAATGGAGGGCCCTGATGGATATGTTTGTCATGAAGTGAACCACGTCATGGAATTTCGCAACACTGTTGAAGTAACAGGCATCCCAGTTCACGAAATAATAGTGGATTACCTTATTGAACGAGCTAAGAAATAGCTGCTTAAATATTTCAAAACTCTTGTTTTGTCACGATTTTCAAGAGTTTATTTGGTGGAAAAAGTTATGATAAACGCAGGCATAATTGGTGCAAGTGGTTATACTGGCGGAGAATTGTTAAGACTACTTGTAATGCATCCAGATGTAGAAATATCATACATTACGTCTGAAAGATACGTGGGTGAATATATCCATCGTCTTCATCCGAATCTAAAAGGCTTACTTCAAATGAAATTTTCGTCTCGTAAAACCGTAGATTTATGCAATTGTGACGTGATTTTCACGGCAACTCCGCATGGCGCATCCATGAGTTATGTGCCAGATCTAATAACGGAGTGTGACATAAAAATTATTGACTTGTCAGCAGATTTTCGACTCAAGAATCCAGAGAAATATGATGAATATTACAGCCGAACTCACCCAAATCCTCAGTTATTGAGCGAAGCTGTTTACGGGATTGCAGAACTTCATCGTGAAGAAATAAAAAAAGCAAGGATTGTTGCATGTCCTGGCTGTCTGGCAGCTAGCGCAATTATTTCTTTAGCCCCTATTTTCAAAGAACTTGCCGACCAAATAGATTTAAAGCGGGTTATTGTTGACAGCAAAATTGGTAGTTCTGCAGCGGGAGCAACAGTTTCAACAGCAACTCATCACCCGAATAGAGCGGGGATTGTTCGACCATATAAACCCACTGGTCACCGACATACAGCAGAAATAGAACAGGAACTTCAAGAAGTTTCTGGCAAACCTGTAGAAGTCTTTATGACGCCACATGCGGTTGACATCATTAGAGGTATTTTGAGCACCTCTCACATTTTTCTTGATGGCGGAACTGAGGTAAGCGAAAATGCGATTTGGAGGATTTACAGAAATTTCTATAGAGATGAGCCTTTTATTAGATTTATCAGAGACAAAAAAGGTCTTTACAGATATCCAAATCCTAAGAATGTTATAGGAACGAATTACGCAGACATTGGATTCGATATAGAATCAAAAGGCGTTAAACGTATTGTTGTATTTTCAGCAATTGATAATCTCGTTAAAGGTGCTGCAGGAGCTGCTGTTCAGAGTTTGAATCTTATGTTTGGGATGGAAGAAACAACTGCTCTTACCTTTCCGGGATTACATCCTTAATTAGTTGGAAGTGATGATATGCGCATCGTAGTTAAAGTAGGAGGTACTCTTATCGCAGAACCAGATATCTTTACAAATATAGCACAAGACTTCCAAGAAATAACAACTAAAAATCAATGTGTTTTGGTTCATGGAGGCGCTAAAATAGTGAATAAAGTCGCCGAAAAGATGGGCAAAGAACAAAGATTTGTTACGTCAGCGAGCGGCTTTAGAAGCAGATATACTGATCGCGAGACCATGGAAATTTTTGAGATGGTTATGGCTGGTAAAATAAACAAAGAACTCGTTGTTTCACTACAGAACAACGGTATAAATGCAATCGGGCTGTCTGGAGTTGATGGAGGCTTAATTCGTGCACAAAGAAAAGGCAGAATAAAGATTATCGACGAAAACGGACGAAAGCGGATGATTAGCGGCGATTATACTGGAAAGATTAATGAAGTCGATGGAAACTTGCTTACCCTCCTTCTCGAAAATGGTTATTTACCTGTAGTTGCCCCTATCGCGCTCTCTCATGAATATGAACCATTAAATTGTGATGGTGATAGAACTGCTGCTTATGTTGCTCGTGCTGTTTTAGCTGATAAACTCATTCTTTTAACCGATGTTTCAGGTCTCTTAATCGATGATAAGGTAATGGCTTTATTGACCGCAGCTGAAGCACGAAATACGCTTGATAAGATCGGTGCTGGTATGAAGAAAAAAGTCTTTGGAGCTTTAGAAGCATTGGAAGGGAGCGTTGAAGAAGTTATAATTGCATCAGGTCTAACTGAGGCACCAATAAGTCAAGCTTTAGAACATAAAGGTACGGTGATATCATGAACACACAAGAGATAATGCAACTCGAAGAAGAGTATATTTCAAATGTATACCCAAAGCGAAATGTAGCAATTGTGAAGGGGCAGGGCGCTTTACTATGGGATGCAGATGGAAAAGAATACATCGATTGTATTGGCGGGCACGGCTGTTGCAATATCGGTCATTGTCATCCGTCTGTAATTAAGGCTATTGAAGATCAACTGCCAAAATTGATGATTTGCCCAAGCATATTATATAGCGATGTTCGAGCTGTATTCGGGGAAAAAATTGCAAAACTCACTCCAAATGCTCTGAATAAAAGTTTTTTGAGCAATAGTGGTGCTGAAGCTGTGGAATGCGCCATAAAACTTGCACGGAAATATACTAAAAAAACTGACATTATTGCAATGAAGAAAGCCTTTCATGGACGTCTCGGATTTTCCCTATCTGCTACATGGAAGCCAAAATATCG
>JAEORY010000492.1 GCA_016840645.1 Candidatus Borrarchaeota archaeon
CTCCTTTTCTTTCGAAATATCCTCGAGATGTTCAAAAAGTTTTTTTGGAAAAAGTTCCTTCTAAATTTGATCCTTCACTCTTTAAATCGTTTGAAAATTTTATATATGAATGTAAAAAAAGAAATTATAGTGAAGAAGAATTTCATTTTCTTATGAAATTGGGATTGTTGGCGCTTCTACAAATCTCAGAAAAAAATAGAGTTCTTTCCCCATTTAAAGCTTTTTTACAATTACCCAAAGAAGCTGTTGAGGTTCTTTTCAGAGAAAGGGCAGATCTTGAAAATTGTCAAGGTTTTTTCAGAGATAGTTGTGTTTTTCTTTTATTTGGTGTTCCTAGTGAAACGTGTCGAGAGATTACGATTGATTCGGAAACTCCTTTATCATCAGCGGTGATTGAATATTTAAAGTATCTTCCATTAGAACAAGTTCGTAAGAAGTGGAAAAATCTTGATTATTTATTTCAAATTAATAAATCAGTTTTTGGAAGTGTAGAAAGGTTAAGACAGGCTTTAGAAGATGAAAAAATACTCTCTTACTACAAACAATGGAAACCGATATGGGAAGAACCAAGACAAGTAAAAACAATTGTTGATGAACTAGGCATAACACCTACAAATGTTCGGGCAGTTTTACAAGAGTTACGTCAAAAAATTCAGCATTTAGAGGAAGCTATTTTCTTGCATAAGCCTGTGGATATGCAAGTGTATCAGAGCCTATGGCATTATCTTACGCCTGAACAGCAATATGAAATAGCGAAAAATAATCCAAACGAGACTCATCTGTCATTTTTTTATGCTGCTGAACATGAGGGTCATTTTGCTGAATATTTGGCAAACCGACCGCTTTCAGAGGCTCCTGTTGAGCCACTTGTTCGATATCTTATGACGATGCCGCTTCAAGAAAGTATAGAGTGGCTTCAAGAATCTATAGGAGATTGCACTCGCCTTGAGACGCTGAGCTCAGTTCAAAAAGAGACAATTTTGCGGAGATTCTCGAGGAAAAACTCTACACTTCCTTTGCCTGAGTGGATGCAATTGTTCGAGATTTCTGAACAGCAGGCACAATCTATTTGCCAAATTGAGCCTCGACCTCTTACCGTGCAAGAAGAACGATGGCATGAGCGTTTACAGGAGGTTGTGGACCAATATGATCCACGTACGTTATATAAGCAAGTTTTAGAAGAAGTAAATAAGAGAAATTATGCGTACTTGCATGATCATGGAATTGAATTGGCTATATTTGATTTATTATTAAAGGCTAAAGAGGTTTCGGCTTGTGGAGCACAGAGCTATTTAACTTGGGCTAATGCTTTTGAAGGGAGTTTGTGTTCTACGCAAGATGGTGCGGTTCTTTTCGCTCGTCTTGATAATAAGAGAATTAGTTTGGCTCAACAAGGGGTGTTTAATTCATTCGATCAATTGGCTTCTCCAATATCACTAAGAATAAGGATGTTAGCCCTTACTGCAGAACAACAACGGATGCTGAAATTACTTCTCAAGGGTCATATATTGCCAAGAATACCGGAGAACGAGGTTGTTGAGCTTGTTCTTGAAATCCAGCGATTGGCACATAATTTTTCACTGATGCATCCTGCTGAACAAATGTTAGATTCATGTTCTGATTCCGATGTTACTGACGGGAGGAATTCGTCAGGGAGTGATTTGTCTTCAGATTCAAGTAATAGTTCTTTAAGTTCGTCAGAGAGTGATTCGTCTTCAGATTCAAGTAGCAGTTCTTTAAGTTCGTCAGAGAGTGATTCATCTTCAGATTCGAGTAGGAATTTTTCAGAGGAAGGCGAAGATGAACAGACGTTGGAAAGGAATGAGATACACTCAGTCGATTCTGCTACTATTGCAGTAGAAGATTCGTCTTCTCTTGCAGAATCTGCTTCAGATGTACCAGAAATTGATTCTGGATATGATGGAGATAATGAAAGAGCTCATAAGAAAGAAGGGTTTTTGGTTTTTCGTCAATCAAAATATCCTAAACCATTTTTCAAATCGTTGCAGAAAGCATATACATTTGTGCGAAACATGCCTAAAGTGAAGGCAGTATATGATTCAAATGAAATGACCCATAGGATGGCGCTTTCATTTATTTCTCTTCTCCTTGTTTTGCGCGAATCAAAGCTTAAATTAGAGAATCAAATGTTGAAAATTCGGGTTAATAATACTTCATATGGTGAGTATACAATTCCATTTATCCATCCAGATAAGTATGTAGAATATGCAGACGATAATCCCCATATTCACGATTTTTATGGGTCTCTTTCTCAATTTCCCCTCCATCAATTATCGCCGTTCACTCCGAATCGAAAAATCTCGCCTCTTCGCTTATTTCACTTCTGGAAGATGGTCACTGAATTGGAGGATGTTGATTTTGAAAAAGTTTGTGGTCAATGTTTAAACTTGATGTGTGAGGATGAAATAAGCGTGCAAGAATTTTTTGCGCGATTTAGTGAGGCTTGTTCTGGGATAGTTCATGTTCAGGAGTTTGAGGATATTTTAGTTACATTGACCAAAAATTATATAGCCATGCTTGATGGTCAAACGCCATTACTTCCGAATAAGACATATTTTTTTAATTCGCAAAATATCAATCAATTTGGAAATGGTGATGAAATTCCGGAGTTTTTGCGTTCTCAAGGAAATTTTGCTGGTGCTATTGTTCAATCATTTACACCTCATGAACCAACATCTCATGACGGAAATTGCGGTGTACATTCGTTTCTTTTAGGTATGTATGGAGTGGATTCTCTTGCAGAAAAAACTGAACTTCGCCGTGAGATAGGAACATTTCGTTCAAAGATTGTAGAATATGCTCAACAACACAAAGAAGAATTGATTGAAAAATTTGGGGAGACAGATGTGAATCGACTCATTGACCGATTCGCTCGTGATCAATATGAATATGCAACATCAATAGTGTGGTATATTGCTTCAGAAATATATCAAAGGCCAATTTATATTTATTCATTGACTGATGGGACATTTTCAACAGATGAAGAGACAAGGGTTTGTCCTGTTGCTGGATTTGGAGAGCAATATGATAATTTCCCCATTTCTTTGATGTACTGGGATAATGTACACTATTGTTTGCTTCTTTCTAATCAAGGATAAAATATTGTGCAATCACTCATTCGTTCTATATCGAATCTTCTCAGCTGTGCTATTCAGGAGGAGTTTCCTGATTTATCTGATCAGGAAATTGAAGTTGTTAAAGCCAAAGATATTTCTTTTGGAGATTATCAATGTAATAGTGCCATGAAATGGGCAAAAGTCATTGGTATATCTCCTCGAGAAATTGCTTCGAAGATTGTTGAAAGGGTTAAGAGTAAGGATACAGGACTTTTTT
The DNA here is from genome assembly GCA_016840645.1 of Candidatus Borrarchaeota archaeon. Next base: position 3,355 of record JAEORY010000492.1, read on the forward strand.
CAAGTGTAGAAGTTGCGGGACCGGGTTTTATTAATATTCGGCTGAGACCCTCATTTTTAGCGGCATTAGTGCAAAAGATTGCCACTGCAGATAGTCTCATCGAGTTAGATGCTCATCCTCAAAAAATTGTGATCGATTTTTCCTCTCCTAATATTGCTAAAGAGATGCATGTTGGCCATCTTCGATCAACGATTATTGGAGATTGTCTTTCCCGTGTCTTTGAAATTTTGGGTCATAATGTTCTTAGACTTAATCATGTTGGTGATTGGGGAACAGCCTTTGGCATGCTTATCGAGCATATCAAAGCACAACCTGATTTTTCTGTAGAGAATATTA
>JAEORY010000493.1 GCA_016840645.1 Candidatus Borrarchaeota archaeon
TGATCGGTAACTCCTGCCATTGCTGAAACCAATACAATGGTCTCATTACTTTCTACATAGGAATTGATAATTTGCGCTACTTGGCCAAAATTCGATCCATTACCAATTGAACTGCCACCAAATTTCATAACAACACGCATAATTTGCCTCAGCCTCTCCTTTTTGATAGATATAATTTTTGATAAGAGATAGACATCAAAAAACCTCCAACACGCCACATCAAAACATGATGGGCGCATTAATACGTTGTCGTTGTTCCAGGGAAGAAGTTATAGAAAGCACGATAAGAACTAGTAAGGAAAGTGGATTCCATTAAAATCATCATATATTCTGCCCCAGAAACTGATGGTACTCGGTGGTAGATTTAGTCTTTTAAATTTTTTGTAGAGCAATTGCTTAGTTGACTTTTACTTTTCTAATACGACCGACTCCATTTTATTTCACCCGCCTCCAACTGCAAAGAAGAATGTCAATTTGTCCCCATCATTCAATATCGTATCAAGCCCTTTTAGATATTTGATCGATTTGCCGTTTAAAGCGATTATTACTGAATCATAAGGAATATCTTGCTCCTTGATTATAATTTTACGCAAACTTTCGCCATATTTCTCAAATAGTTTTTGAAGAGCAGAACGAATAGTATTGCCGACTTCTAAGCCCTCCTCATGCCTGCCAGTCACTTCTCTAAGCATTGAAAAATAAGTTATTTTGATCTGTACCATTTAGATCGCTATCATCTAAAAAATTGATTCTTAAATATCTTATGCATCATTCGTATTCTTTTCTCATCAGTCTCATCGAGAGAATAATATTTAAGAATTGTATGAATTAGAAAATGAAGGGCTTTAAACTGTAAATGCAAATAATACATAACTGCTTCTTTCAAGCAGTTATATCGTGGCGATATAATGAAATATATAATAATTGTCGGAGATGGCATGGGGGATTATCCAATCGATGAAATAGGGCATAAAACACCTTTGGAAGTTGCAAAAACTCCTAACCTAGATAAACTAGCCTCTATGGGTAAATGTGGTAAATTAGTGACAATACCTGAGGGAGCCGAGCCAGAAAGCGCCCTTGCAAATATGTCCATACTGGGGTACGACGTAAGCAATTTTCAAGGAAGAGGCGTTCTAGAAGCTGCGGCAATGGGAATTAACGTTGATGAAAGAGATGTCGCTTTTAGATGTAATACCATCTGTGTTGAAAATGACACAATAAAAAACCATTCTGGAGGACATATCTCAAGCGAAGAAAGCCACGAGTTAATCGAAATGATCGCTAAAGAACTTGGTAATGAGGAAATTAGATTTTTTCCAGGAGTTAGTTATAGGCACATTCTCATTTTAAAAAATAAATTTAGCCCTGATGTCGACACCACGCCTCCTCATGATGTCCCTGGAACACCTTTCAAGGATGTACTTGTAAAAGCTAAGAATAATAGCGGCGAAAAAACTGCAGAACTTCTCAATAACCTTATCATCCAATCAAGGTCTGTATTGGAGAATCATCCCGTAAATATCAGGAGGGTAAACGCTGGCAAAAATGCAGCAAATATGATCTGGCCGTGGGCACCTGGGAGAAAGCCCGTTATGAAAACGTTTCAAGAAAAATTTGGTATTAAAGGAGCTGTGATTTCTGCTGTTGATTTAATCCGTGGATTAGGCATTTATGCGGGTTTTAATGTAATAGATGTAGACGGCGCGACTGGCTTATATGATACCAATTACGAAGGAAAAGCAGATGCATGTCTAACGGCTTTAGAAACCTATGATCTGGTTTATGTTCATGTAGAAGCACCTGATGAGGCGTCGCATCAAGGGGACTGGAAACTGAAAATTAAGTGTATAGAGGACTTTGACAAGAGGCTCGTTAAAAGAATTTTTGATCAGCTAAAAGACGATGTTAAGCTAACGGTTCTAACTGATCATTATAACCCAATAAGTGTAAGAACTCATACCTGTGAGCCAGTTCCTTTCTTAATTTATGATAAAAATGAAGAACCTGACGATATCAAGACTTTTACTGAAGACTCCTGTAGCAGAGGTAGTTTTGGGCAGTTGACTGGTGAGGAGTTTATTAAAGTTTTTCTCAATGACCAGATAAAATGAATAATAAGCACGGTTAAGACCTTAAAGGTTTAACTTGACCACTTTTTGAGATTTCTAACATTTCAAAAGAATCCTTCTAAGAGTACTTCAAAAGATTTTTTTAGAATGGTTGTTCATTCATTATTCAGGTAATATATAATACCCTGCTAATTCGGAAAGGTGACGAATATGAGTCAAGCTATGCTCCAACAAGCATCAAACTATGCAAAGAAAGCCCTTCAATATGATCAAGCTCGAAGGTATAAAGAAGCCATTAACAATTATTTGAATGCAGCTACCGTTCTTCAGAAGCTCATTGGCCTTGAGCAAAGCAAAGATATGAGGAACCTCTATTATAGAAAAGCAAGAGAATACTTAGCACGCGCAACTGAGTTAAAAGAAATTGCTAAGAAACCAGTTAGTGTAGACAGTGAGGCCGATAAATCAGAGGACGAAATTGAGGCTGCAATCGAAGAGACGATCATTGGAGAAAAACCTAATGTTGCATGGAATGATGTAGCGGGTTTAGTAGCGGCTAAATCTGCGTTACGAGAAGCTATAATTCTGCCTATGGTCCGTCCTGATCTATTTAAAGGCGCTAGAAAACCGTGGAAGGGTATTATGCTTTTTGGTCCTCCAGGATGTGGAAAGACATTGATTGCTAAGGCTGTAGCTACTGAATGTGATGCAACCTTTTTCAATGTTTCAGCAGCAGCGATAATAAGCAAGTGGCTTGGAGAGAGTGAAAAACTAGTGAGGGAGTTGTTTGAAGCAGCAAAAGAGAAAATGCCTTCGCTGGTATTCATTGATGAGGTTGACTCTATTGCCACAGAACGGGCTGCTGGCGAACACGATGCACTTCGGAGAGTCAAAACACAACTTATGCAGGCTATGGACGGTGTTACTAGCAAGGCAGAAGACAGGATTGTTGTTTTAGGTGCAACTAACATTCCGTGGGAAATAGATGCTGCCTTTCGAAGACGTTTTGAAAAGAGGATTTATGTTCCCCTACCTGATTTGGAAGCACGTCAAGCGATATTTAAAATACATACTAAAGGTGTAGAACACGCACCAGAGGTCAACTTTGAAGAGTTAGCTATGCTTTCAGAAGGCTATTCTGGTGCAGATATTGCTCTTATATGCCGAGAGGCAATAATGATGCCAGTCCGTGAATTAGATGCTGCTGGTGCTTTAACAGATACAAGTGTTCAAGTTCGACATGTAGCAAAAGGAGACTTCACCTTAGCTATGGAAAAAATTAGACCAAGCGTTTCTTCTGGTGAACTACAAAGATTTGATGAATGGTTTGCAGAATTCGGGGCAGATTAGGCGCTTCTGGTGATAGAGTTGTCAGTGAAAAAGAAAGAAAAAAAGAAAACGGCAAAGGACAAGAAATCAACTCCGAAAGAAGAAATACATGAAGAAACAGGAGTTAAGACAAAGACAAAAGTAAAAGAGACCAAAGAAAAAGTGACCGTTAAAAAACCAAAAGAAACAATCACTGCTGTAGTGGATAAAGAGCTTGAAATACTTGAAAAAGAGATTGAAAAAGCAGAAATTGAGTTAGAAAAAGCTAAAACTCACGACGCT
>JAEORY010000494.1 GCA_016840645.1 Candidatus Borrarchaeota archaeon
TCACAGAATGCCAAGTGGACGGGCTATCGGGTATTTCTCGATAATCTGCGACACACAGCCAAATGTAAAACGAAAGTTTCTCCCCCAGTAGGGAGTTAGGAGGACTCGCAGGAAGCCCCATCCGTCAGGGTGGGGTAGTTCACTGATTAAAATTAAGAGATAATAAAAAGAAAAGAAAGTAGAACAATAATCGCATTATTCATAGTCTAGCAATTTCATCATATCGACCCCTCTAGGGCGTGGATCAGATCCCCTAGATAAGGCAGTAATACCGGTACGTGCGACTTCAATAATGCCAAATCGCTTAGTCATTTCTAAAAATGCGTCTATTTTTTCACTGTCTCCCGTAATCTCCACTGTTAAAGAAGTCGGACTCACATCCAAAATATTTCCACGAAAAATATTAGAAAATTGCATAGCTTCATTTCGTTCCTGTTGATCACTTGTGTTGATTTTTATTAAAGCAAGCTCACGGATCACACAATCTTTTGGCTTAAGTTCAGTAATACGTAAGACTTCAATCATCTTATTTAATTGCTTCACGACCTGTTCAAGGGTTGCTTCATCCGCTTTGATAAGAAAGGTCATTCGTGATACCTTCTCAAGGTGTGTTAGACCTACAGTGATAGAGCTGATATTAAAATTTCTACGTCTGATCAACCCAGTAACTTTAGCAAACACTCCAGGTCTGTCTTCTACCAGAAAGGTTATAATATGAGAGCCTACTGTTCCGTTTTCTTTGCCGTTTCCAGAATTTATACGTGCCATATCATTCCGCCTCCATCCAAGATGGACATGGTATTATGTCTTCTAATTTTGCACCTGATGGCAGATGCGGATAAATGTTCTCATTTCGATCAATTTGTACATCAATCACTGTTGTTACATCAGACTCTTTGGCCTCTTTAAGCGCAGGTCCTATTTCTGAAACACGCTCTACTAAAATCCCGTTTGCTCCGAATGCTTCTGCCAGTTTTGCAAAATCAGGAACTCTTTTCTTAAATCCTTTCGGCCCGAGATCGGTTACAGCATAACGTTCTTCGAAGAATAAATTCTGCCACTGTCTCACCATGCCCAATACTTGGTCATTTAAAATTATTACTGTGACAGGGATGTCTTCTATTACGCTTGTAGCGAGTTCTTGCTGTGTCATTAAGAATGAGCCATCGCCATCGACATCAACGACCCAATGATCTGGTTTTGCCGCTCTTGCGCCGATAGCCGCAGGAAATCCAAAACCCATCGTTCCAAGTCCTCCAGACGTAATAAACTTTCTTGGACCGACACGTAAATAATGTGCAGCCCACATTTGGTTTCGTCCAACACCCGTTGTCACAATCGTTTTGCTATCGATATGTTCCCTTAAGAGCCTCATAACTTGTTGCGGCTTGATAGGTTGAATGTCAGTTAGTGGTATATTGCACTGACATCTGTCTTTGAGTTGTTTTATTTTCTGCATCCAGCCATTCGGTTTAGTTACTTCCAGTTTCTTTAATTCTTCAACGATTTGACGGAGCACAATTTTTGCATCTCCAACGATAGGATAATGAACTCCAACGTTTTTTCCAATTTCTGCTGAGTCAATATCAAGATGTATTATCGTTGCCTCTCGCGCGAAATGTTCGAGTTTCCCTGTTATTCGATCAGAAAAACGCATACCTACGGCAAAGAGTAGATCAGCCTGATTGATAACACTATTTGCGCACATGTGTCCATGCATCCCAGCCATCCCTAATGACAAAGGATGCGTCTCTGGAATGATTCCCTTTCCCATTAACGTATTTATGATAGGAATTCCTAACATTTCTGCCAATTCTAAGACTTCATTGTTTGCCATAGCTGAGATAGTTCCACCTCCAGCTATCATAATAGGACGTTCAGCTTTTTTAAGGACCTTGGCGATCCGTTTGATTTGACGTGGATGCCCTTTTAAGGTAGGATTGTAGCCAGGAATTTCAATCTCACCATCAGGAAATTCAACATGTTCTTCACCGATTTGGATATTTTTAGGAAAGTCCAAGAGAACTGGTCCTGGACGTCCTGTTTTCGCTATTTTGAAGGCCATCTTAGTAAGCAGTGGAATATCTTTGACTCTATGAAATTGAAAATTAGCTTTAGTAATTGGCATAGTTGAGCCAATAATATCGGCTTCTTGAAAGGCATCGTTACCAACCAAGCTGGTAGGTACTTGACCAGTAATCGCAACGATAGGCCGTGAGTCAAGAAATGCATCAGCAATGCCCGTTACTAAATTAGTAGCACCTGGGCCTGATGTAGCAAAGCATACTCCGACATCACCGCTGGCAACTGCATAGCCTTCAGCTGCATGAGCTGCACATTGCTCATGTCTGCAGGTTATCATCCGCATCTCTTCAGCTTCACCATATTCCCATAATTTGTGCATCAAATTCATAATCGCGCCGCCAGTAATACCAAATAGGTGTCTAACATCTTCTCGGCGCAAAGATTCAGCTAATGCCTTAGCTCCTGATAACATCACCATGTTTTAATCGCTCCAATAAATCTGAATGTAACGAGATGTTAAATCTAAATGTTTAAGAATTTATTGCGTAACAAATTTTGCCTATAAAATGAGGATAAGACCAGTAATCGATTTTTTGTGAAGTAGTGAAAACTTCAGACGAGGAAAAGTCAAAAAGAGACAAAAAAACAACTTTCCCTTATGAAAATAACATCACCATTTTTCAACTTATTGGGCGAAGAAGTTTCCTTCATAAAGGTGGAGGAGAAATTGGTCTTCCTTTACGTTCTCCACATTATGCCTGTGTTTCGACATAGTAATCTCACCTTGCGGGGTGTGAATTGTCCGATGCGCTTACCGACCGCGCCCATAACGCCGATTTTATTTGTTGTTTCGGTGGGTAATCCGCATACCCATCCTCGGTATGTCTTACCCGCTTTTTCTGCCTCGACATAATCTCCTTTTCTAAAATGACCTCCGTTTTTCGTCCCTCCAAATTTAGGGCGAAGATGTCCTTTTTGGTGATGTTGTCTATGAAGTGGTCGGCGTGCGAATTCAGGACGTTGCCAGTAATAAAATGGCACGTTCTTATGTTCTACCAAATTTCCGAACATGCCACATAACATTGCTACCGCATCATTTGCGTGACTCTCTGGTGAAATTTCATCCTTCTTTGTAGACTTTGGTATACCGTATTGTTTTCGTAAATTTGCTGTTTGCCAGCCCTTGAATTTTATAGTTGGTGCAATCGCTTCTAATACTTTATAAAAGCGCGTCTTACCGATTTCTGCCGTAGAAAAATATTTACCATGTCGATACTTGAAATGATTGAATGCGATATCTTCTGTACCATTCTGCATTATGGGATAAATGTTGGCCAGTTCTTTAACGATTTTTTCGCGCATTTCGGCCTTAGTTTTTTGTGAGGGAGCAATCCAATAGTTTTTTTTTCTCCGGTTATTAAATCGACATTTTCGCCGCCATAATTTCTGTCGTCTTGAGCGTCTTAAGCTACGTCTGTCATTCATCTTCTGTGAGACACGTGCTGGCAGTTTTGACATGCCTTTTAGACAGACTTCTTTGTTACTACCAACCGCATATCCTTCATATTTAGAACCAGTATCGATCGCCATTTTGAGGGGCTGTGTACTCTGACCAACAGTAACCAGCATTTGAAGATAGAAGATACCGAGTTTATTG
>JAEORY010000495.1 GCA_016840645.1 Candidatus Borrarchaeota archaeon
GAGATATTGTAAGCACCTCCTCTTCACCAGTTCTCATCCGCTGAGGCTCCTCCTTTTCTGCTTGACTTTCACGCATAGGTTCCGGCAAATCGTTTGCGTCTTTCGCTGAGCTGCGGATATTCTCATCCGGGACACACGTTAGGGGTGAATCACAGCCCATCATCTCAAGAAAAAACTTGCTAGACACTTCAGTTACCTCCTCTCTGCCTTTTCGTTACTTTTCTTATTCGGCAATATCCACGAGAGTATAGACAAGCCGGCTTCTTTCACTGCCCTGCCTAATTGTTGTCTTGATTCTAGCATCAGCGCGAAGGCGTGGACCGTCCGGATGGTCCACTTTTTTAGCAAATAAACAAAGCGTCCCTAGGTCGATAGAACACCCAAAGACTTAAATAGTTACGTGATGCTAGACACTTATGGCGGTTTACTATGCTGTGAAATTGACTAAAATCGATAAACAGGGGAAACCTAAACCTCGCTCAAGAACATTTGGTCTACTAGAACTTACTCTGGGCCCTCCCAAAAAACCGACAGACCAGGGAAATATAGCCTCTCATCTCATACTTACCGATAAGAGCCCGAAAAATCTCGGTATACACTACGGAGATATAGTAGCTAACTCCTATGATCCCTCCCATGCATCGTTGTCATTCAAAACTCCATTTGATATAATTCCAGGAACAGGAGGCAAAAACCTACCAATATACAAGGCTGATGATCTTCCTCATGAACTGCGACCACGATTTATCAGAGGCATGTTGGAGGAGATAGCAGATCAGGATGCAACGAATGCTAATTCAATGCTTGGGCCACGAAAATTCATCACGTATTGCCAATCTAAGGCATAGAGGGACATGGGGATGTGATTATGACCAGGAATAATTTAAGTAACCTATTTCTTAACAGAACAAACAGATTTTCCCGGATACAAGAAAGTGGACACTCCGAAACTGGATAAAATTGAGATTGATCTCGATCAATTTGAAATTCGTCTTTTCTTTCCGACTGATGAATACCCCCTGGCACTTCAGTTCAATACTCCCTCCCGGAAGTTTTATTTCTCTCTAATTGCCCTTATAGTCACTGAAATGAAGAAACGTAACACTATGGGCTTCATTGGCATACGCCGCTATGAGGAACTACTGGTTTCTTTAGATCAAAAGCTTTCTGGGAAATGTAGGTCGAACTCCAACTCAAATATGTGGGAAAAGATTAGAAAGGCATGGAGGGACGCCAACGGGCTTCAGGATTTACGAAAAGGAAAGCATTTTAAGTTGAATCGAGTCATTATTGAAGAAGGCGGTGAGGCGGAAAGATGGCAAGAGTACAACTGCTCAGCAGCTGAAGCGGATATATGGTCTAACTTAATCCGATACGATCACCAATTGGGCAGAAAATGGCACTTCAGCTTTGCAGTTGATACCGCAGGGCTAGCTCTTAGCGACGTAACCGTGCTCTTTCAAGGTCTTCAGGGAAAGGAAGCATGGGAAGACTTCCTTCCAAAGCTCCCTGAACCTGGGGCGCATGCTAAGATTATATCTCAAGCCGATGACGTGCTTGCACTCAACGATTTTCATGCTACCACACAACTCGATCTATTAAACGACAACAAACTGAAAGTCATGTGCTGGGAATTACATTGGAATGTTTATCCGTTAAACAAAATGACTGTGAATCGAACGAACGACTATATCGAAATCACAAACTCCACAAACATCCATCGATACGCAAAAGTTATTTCACATGAACTCATTATTGGCGATTTTCAAGCACAAATTGTATTGAAAGGGGAATATACCGACATACAACTACAGTCAGCAAATGGTGAGGATAAAAATATATATGTTACGCCTGCTGCCCTAGGAGTAGATGTGACGAAGCTACAAAAATACATAATAACGAGGCGAGGATTGGATATAGACTTTAGGACAGACTATGGATTTATTCTAAGATATGGAAACTGGAACGCACAAAATGATATGCTATGCTATATATCCCTTGCACTAAATAACTGGCAAACAGTAGAGATTCATTCTTTTAAATTGCGTACTACAAACAGTTAATTCCTTAGCTTATTATAATTTTCCCAATTCGCTATCATGTGGAGCATCAGCATTTCACTCTCGACAGCGCACTAATAGATCGAAGTGGCCCTCTCACTCCTTTTGCGGCATATATTGATTATGGAACTAAAACGTTTCTGTCTCATAATTTCGAGTTTGGAAACACAGACTTTACCCGCTTGGCAAACACTATACAGCTTCACTCCACGGCGTAGTTACTAACCTCACATAATAGGAGCGTCGCAATGGAAATCAACTCCCCATTCACTCCATTGAAGATCATTCGCCATAAAGAACTCCTTGAAAGTTTTTCGCAGGGCCATTTGGTTCCCCCGGTAACAGTGGAATTGGATCCAACAAATGCTTGTAACCATAGTTGCATCTGGTGTATGTATAAACACTTTAAACAAGAATCCCCTCAATCACTTCCAAAAAACATCCTCATTTCTTTAATCTCTGAGTTCTCAGAAATGGGCGTAAAAGCCATAATCTTTACTGGTGGCGGGGAACCATTTATGAATAAATGCACGCCCGAAATGATCGCTTTTGCCACAAAGAAGGGTATCGAGGTTGCCGTTGTAACGAATGGAGAGCTACTAACCGATGATATTATTACTAACGTCGCCCGAAATTGCACATGGACGAGAATTTCATTAGATGCTGCGTCCTCTCAAACCCATAGAAGGTGTCATAACTCCAAGGAAACTTCATTCGAGATAATAAATACAAACATAAGCAATCTGGTTGCTGAAAAGAAATTAATCCGATCCCCATTGACAGTGGGTATAGGCTTTCTTATTCACCCGATCAACTATACAGAAGTTTATGATGCAGTTGATAATGCAGCGGCTTTGGGTGTAGATTACATACAATTCCGCCCTATCTATTCGTTCGGATTCAATCTCGAGCCAAAGATAGTAGAATCCAGCCAGACGCAGATTGAGCGCGCACGAGAAGATTTCGCTTCCGACAACTTTGCTGTCTATTCCAGTTTGCATCGCTTCCAGTCTAGAGACCGCGATTATTCTACCTGCTTTGCTTGCCGAGTTGTGGGTGTAGTTGCGGCTGATATGAATACTTATATATGCTGCCAGCTTAAAGGAGACCTTAGGTTCAGTACTGGCGATCTCAGACACGCTTCCTTTCGCGACATATGGTTTCATCTAGACACTCACCGTATATGCAAGGCTATTGATGTCTCAAAATGTCCACCTTGCCGCTATGATGAATGTAATAGTGTACTGAACTACCTCGTTATTGACGAGCCAAAACACATAAATTTCCTATGATGATCCTCCTTGCCATTGGCATACGGTGTCTACAGCATACTTCAGCTACCTCCTCTCTTGAGAGAGCTTGAGGTCGCTTTAGAATCTGCTTCCTGCGGTTACGAGCCACCTCTGGCAACGGCGGAAAGTCTAAAGAAGAAGCTCTTCCAGCGCTTTTGTTCAAAGTGCTGCACTTGACGATTTCGAGGATGCCTTCCGGCTGGTGCCCTGGACCAGATCTCTCACTGGAAAATATGTCAAGCTCTTTTCACTTGACAAAGTGGACTCCCTTCATGTTTTTGAATTGCTTATCCCCGGTGAGGAAAACCAACTTCTTTCTCAAAGCAT
>JAEORY010000496.1 GCA_016840645.1 Candidatus Borrarchaeota archaeon
AAATATCAGCCACACTATTCGGCGCCCACTCACTTGCAGAATATTTTGGATCTTCCCTGACAGCCATTATTGCATAGGTTTTTACGGCAATAGCGCCTGCCCGTAACGAGTTTTGCGTCCAGTTTCCGCCCCATTCCGCTGCCAATGCGCCTTTTACATATTCCTTAAAATCCAGAACTTCAACAGTGAAAAATCTTCCATTTCCACAATCTTCTGTATTTGTTATTCTCACTCTAATTGTTTCTGGAACTTCAAAATCGGAAATATCTGGAACAATGACCGGCTCTGGTTCAAGCGGTTGGGTATCTCCCTGATAAACGACTATTCCCAACCCCCACTCTGGTTTATTTATTTTTCTCAACTCCGCTGTTTGATCAAACTCAAACGTGCCATTAAAGGGATCGTAATTCCAACCTCTAAATCTAACTACCCAATGGGGAACAGTTTTATATGACCAAATAACAGGAACGTCAAAGGGAATGTCATCTACAATTTCTATGTCCTCAACATCAAATCCACTTTGTTCCAATGCTGTTTTTATTCTTTCGTCGGTTACGACAACATTTATTTCAAGCCCATATCTTTGTTCCAAATATCCGACTATGTGTTTATAGTTGGTTGGAAAATCACCGCCCATCATGCTTTTGTGGGTTTCATCAACGGTTTCGTCCCTGGTAAGCCCGTAATAACTAGCCACCATTAGAATAGAGGCACTTCCACAATCTTGATCGTACAAAGCGCCTTCCCCGTTTTGAGAAACATAAGGGAAGTCGGTATATACCCAGGGTTTTTGAGTTGGGGTTGGGGTCGGGATTGGAGTTGGTAATGCTATTTGAGTTGGCGTTGGAGATAAAATCAATTCAGTTGATAATATATCTAGCTCTGTTGTTTTTATCTCTTGGGGCGAGGAACAAGACGTAAGACAAATAATAAGTAGGGCGAACCCTGCAAACCATATTAGCGGATCTTCCGATGCCTTCCTATTCATATTTTCTCCTAGTGTAAATTGATAAACAAGTTACTGTGTGCTGGATACTAACCTATTTTTCCTGTTTTGTCAAAGAAAAAATTTTTACACGCATACGTTTTAGTTCTTTGTTAAATATAGTTCTTAGTATATACGGGGATTTTCAAGTGTGGTCATCGAGGCGGTTATACGCAACACCATACAGGGATTTTCAAGTATGGTTGAGAAAAAAATTACCCTTGACAGAACGTAGATACCTGATACAATAGAATATAGAGAAAGAACATTCTATTAGATTGGAGGAACATGAAAGCTAACTACACTATATCATCTGCCAAAACAAAGCTGATTCAATGTGGAATGAGATTTGAAGGAAAGAGAATTTTAGGCGCTCAACCAGGCATCAAGGGCTGGGGAGCAATCGATTTTTTAAAAACCAGGGGATATAAAGCAGATCCCGACATTCCCAAAATTGTCAAGGAAAAAATCACTGGACCATCTGGAAGATTTTTATAAAGGAGGAAGAAATGGGTAGAGGACCGAAATGCGATGATCAAATAGTAAAAGCTATTGAAGATCATTGGTTTGAGCATTGTTTACCACCAAGCACGGAATATTTGGTAAACAACACCTGTATTGCCAGCAAGAACACGATGTTTTTTGCTATCAGGAGATTGGCAAAACAAGGTTATATCAAACTTGTAAACGGAAAGGCAATTCCAATTTGCGTTTGGTATGCAATCAAGAGATCACTAACCGAAAAGGAATAACTCTATGAACGATAAAAAGGCAAGGGAATTACGAAAAAAGGCTAAATATAAACCTTCTGATGATCCTATCGAAAAGAGAAAATACAGGGTTCTGGTCTGCAAAAAAGTCCCGAAGGTTAATGGTCGTCCGCTTGTAACTACCAGGCAAAATTCCGGCCACATGGTTGTTTGCAAAGATCCCAGATTTCAATACAGAGCATTAAAAAAGCGATACAAGGCAGGTATGCTATGAAAGAAGTCGAACTCGGCGAGATTGTTATAGATTGGCTAAAACAGAACAGACCAGGATGGGAAGTCTATCAAGAGATACGTCACGCTAAATATGCCGGATCTCCCGTTGCAGACATTGTTTGTATTTGCAGCAACAGTGTTTGGGTAATAGAACTCAAAAAGTCACTCAACCTGGATGTGATTCGCCAGGCTGCTTATTGGCAAGTTGATTATCGATCCATTGCCGTTGTCGCTCCAAAAACTCGTATTACCCAAGACAACAACCGCTGGTGGTTTATGACTATTAGAAACCTCATGGGGTTAGGAACGATTGTCTATAATCCGTTTGGGCAAAGGGTGTCGGAATATAAATCTCCGGCGTTGCTCAATAGAAATCCATTTCACCAGGAAAGGTTTATTGAAATATGTCAGTCTGGACGCACCAAGGGAATGGCTAAAGCTGGAGGCAAAGACGGTGGATACTGGACGCCATATAAAGAAACCATGAAGGCTGTAAAAGAATATATTGGGGCTAATCCTGGGTGCGGTATTGGTGACATCGTAAAAGCCCTAGGAAAAATGCACTATTCTTCGGAGCATTCAGCCAGGACCAACTTGATCAAGAATTTAGCCACCCTGGAAAATGACTGGTGTGAAGTAAAAAGAAAGGGTACTTACGATACATTTTATATCAAGAATGAATGATTATCATTCAAGGGACGAACAATGAACCCTGAAACCAAAGACAAGATAATGGATGAGTACAGGGCATTTTTGAAGGGTAGATTTGACCAAGCCACAATAGATGGACTGTGTTGGCAATTGGAACAAATCCTCACCGCCCAAGAAGGGGAGTATCTAGGTCGCCCAAAAGAATATTGGCTTGACTTAGAGAGATATGCGGTTGAGCAAGAATACCCTGCTGGATACTTCGATAAAGAGGGAGGTGAATGATGCCAGATAAAGAAGGTCACCAAACACATTTTACCGTTCCAGAGCTTCCTTGGAAAAAAGAAAAGGAGAAAACGACATGGCTAAAAGAGATTATACAGAAGATCCGCCGGCTCATTTCTGCCCTATTTTTGTGAAAGCGTGTATCAACTGCTCTTATTTAAAATGGACAGGAAAATATTGGTATGTTTGCGATTTGCACAAATTTAAATTCAATACAAACAAAGCAAGGATCACTAGGAGCGTTTGTGGAAGCTGGGAGGCCAACCTTGATGTACTTGACAATCGGTAACATATCTGCTATATTACCTATATCCGAGGCGGATTCCTTGATTGGTAGTGGTGCGGCCTGCGGTGTTCATTGTTTTCTCCCTGCATTTCCCTTCTCCCTGGATTCAGAGAAGGGATTTGTAGTTTAAGGAAGGAGCGAAGATGAGTTATTGTTGGTTTAGTTCTGATAATTGGAAATCAGATGTTTATATCTATGATGGGTCTGAAGGGATCACCTGTCATGTGTCCACGATATATTACAACGGATATATCCCAAAACTCCCAGACATAAAAACGTGCAAGCCTGGAGAATGGAGCAAGGCGCTGGAAAAGCAATATAGGGCATTGGACAAGTGTATAAAAATGAAACACAAATCTGATTTGGCCGGAGACACATTTTACACCAAGGATCCCCAGGAAATGATACGTTATTTGAGAATAATACAGCAGGAAGGGTTTCATGTTCCGTCTTTTATTTTTGATGAGCTAGAATCGATATAAAAATCAATA